>DAOPZV010000033.1:0-27074 GCA_035353575.1 Prolixibacteraceae bacterium
AAATTGAATAACGAATAACTAATTTGAACTTGAAATTATTCCCATTCGCATCAATCGAAAGCTATCTCAATGAGATCAAACTTATATGCAATCAAATGCTGATATTTTCCTGATCGGTGCTGGTTCTCTCGCCTTTGGCCTGTTTTAGCAGGTTCATTTCTTCCTGAAGTTTGTCGGCGAAGAGAAACATGTCGGAACTGTTCATGATGATATTCGCGCCAGCTTTTGCCCAAGCCATTTGCAAATCGAGGTTTCCACGCGAGCCATTGTGCCCTCCGGCTGCAACGCCTTTTGCACGTGCTTTTTCAATTATTTGGCAACTCAGTTCAACAAACTCTTTCGACTTATATTTCTCGGGCATGTCGTAGGCTACCGATAAATCGTGCGGACCGAGGACAATGCCATCAACGCCAGGTCCATCAACCGAAAGAATTTCAAAAAAAGCATCAAGATTTTCAACTCCTGTCGGGCTTTCAATATTAATCAACAGGGTATTGTTTTGATTATGTGTTTTAAGGTAAGCTTCCAGTTCTGCGCTTGGCTTTTCTTCGCCATACAGCAATTTTTTCAGCTTTTTGCCTTTCAGCGGACGATATTTTACTGCGCCAACCAATTCGTAAACATCGTCGATATTTTCGACATAGGGAACCAAAATAGCGCCAGCACCAGCATCCAAAGCCTGCGTTGCCAAATACGGATCGGGACTTAAAATTCGAACAACCGGGTTAATTCCGGCGGCTTTGTAGGCACGGCACATCCAGCCCAGTGCATCTGGATTGTAAAGAACATGCTCATTGCAAATAAAAATATAGTCGAGGCTGAGACCTTTGGCTACATCAAACATTTTGGGCGATGTTGAACTAATCAGCGTTCCATACACTGTTTTTCCTGAACGCAATGCGTTTCTGAATTCATTTCCTATCATTTCCATTCTCCTTTCCTGCCAAATTTATCAATAGCGGCTTCTCCAAATTCCTGAGCCGACTGATTCATTTCTCTGGCAATTCGTTGTTGTTCTTCAGGTTGTTTATAAGCAATAGCAGCATTTATCACTGTATTACACTCGTTGTTATCCATAAAAAGTGATGCTTCCAGAATTCGGGGTTGATCTTCTTCTGGAATGACTAAAAAACCATGTTTATCGGCGTGAATTAAATCGCCCGTGTTTACCACTGTTCCGAAGACTTCAACCGATTCTCCCCATTTTAAGGGCGTTGCATAAGCATGACCTACGCACAAACGCCGCGCCAGTGCTTTAAATCCGGCAGATCGCATTTCATCCAAATCCCGAATGGCACCATCGACAATAACTCCGACGCACCCCAATGTTTTGTGTGTATTGGCGCTAACTTCGCCCCAAAGCGAGCCATAAACATGTGGTTTATCCAAATCCTGCATCACAATGATTTTTGGACCAGGCAGCGAAGCAATATATTCGCGGTATTCGGCCCAGGCGTCTGGATTTGACGCAGGTTCCGAAGGTTTTATTTGCACCGTAACCGCATAGCCAACCATCGGACCAAATTCAGGCATGAAATCTTTGGTTTCTTCGAGGTTAAAACCTGAAGTGCGTGGCCGGTTTGTTATTTGCTCCCATCCGTTGTAAATGGTTGGTGTGTTCCAACGCTTGAGTTTTAATAATTCGCTTAATGGTAACATGTTAGTGCATTTATTTATGAATTACGGCTGCTATAGCTTAATAAAAATACGCTTTTTGTAGAGAATATAGGCTACCAGAAAACAGGAGCCCACAGAAATGAGTGCCCAGATTAATGAAGCCATTTTGTCGATCAAACCTAAGTTTATCAGGCCGTTATAAACAAGATCGTGAATATGAGTGTGCTTGTAAATAGTTTCGAAAATATCGGCCACAACATAAATAGCAATGGCGTTGCTGCCAAAGATTATGCCTGTACGAGCAATTGGATTGTTCTTGAATCCTTTGATATCGATAAACCAAATGGATGTTGCCAGAAGCAAAAGCGCCCATCCGGCAGTGTAGAGAACATACGAACTGGTCCAGATTTTTTTGATGATCGGAAATTGCCAGTCCCAAACGGAGCCAAGCAGTACGCAAATAACACCTGCAACAAGCAAATGAGTGATCTTTTCTTCCGTTTTTTTGTCTTCCTGAATGATCAGCCTTCCGGCAAACATTCCGATTAAGCAGGTTGCCACAGAAGGAAATGTACTGTACAGACCTTCGGAGTTCCAGCCTCTTTTCCCGAGCGTTTCAGGAGCAAAAAATAAACGATCGAACCATGCTGCAAAATTTTGGCCCGGTTCGATTGTTCCAGCTGAAAATTCGGAGGTTGATATAAAGCAAAGCGTAATCCAATAAACCACTAAAATTGAAATCAGAACTGTTAACTGAGTTTTTTTGCTTGTGTAAAGAAACAGCAGCGAACTCGCCAGATAAACCATTGCAATTCGCTGTAAAACACCGAACCAATCAACCCGGATGACAAAGAAATCAGGCAGGAAATGTAGAAAGAATCCGATCCAGTAAAGTATCAACGAACGAATAACTATCCTTTTAATCATTTCTTTCTTTGGCTTTTCACTTTGAATTTGCTTTGTAAACGAAAGCACGATGGAAATGCCCATGATTAAAATGAAAAAGGGGAAAATGAAATCGGTAGGCGTTACCCCAGCCCAGTGTGCATGTTCGAGCGGAGCAAAGCTGTGTCCATAAGCACCCGGATAATTTACCAAAATCATGGCCGCAATAGTCAGCCCCCGAAACACATCAATCGATATTATCCGGCCAGAATTATTCATGAAGGTAGAGTTGGTTGGTTTTAACTTTTTACTTTTTAGTATCGAAACGTTTCATGATGTCTTTCCAGTTGGTGATTACAATGCCTTCGTCTTTAAAAAATTGAAGTACAACGGGATCAGCAAACAGTTCACCTTCCCAAACACGCTGTTGCCAGGTGCCGGTAATGGTTTTCAAATTATCAGAAAGCGTTGCCGGATGGAATATAATTTCGGTCAAGCCATTAGGCATCGATTTAACCAGCCTGAAGAAATTCTCGCGTTTCTCTTCGTATGTTTTTCCTTCGGGAACACTGGTGAAAAAGTCGAGTTTTGGTAGTTTATAGTTGGCTACATTCTGAATAACTTCGTCGTTAATTGGGTAACCTGCTTGTTTAAAATATGCTGCAACTTCGGGTACTTCAACATCGATAATATTCGCCGGAATGTGATATTCTTCGGCTACTTTCAGAAAAACTTTAACATACTCAGGAGAGCCATACATCGTTCCCATGTGAGTGTCGATATGTGACGGACGCCTGCCACAGGCAATAAACTTGTCGATTTGTGCCCGAACTTCGGTTTCAACTTCTTTTGCCGAAGCGTGCATAACTACATCAGGCACTTCATGATGCATTTTGCCTTCCGTATCAATTAGACCGGGAACTTTCTTTGGATTCGTCAGTGTACTCCATCGGTATGATTTCCATTCGCTAGTCAGCGTTAAGTGAACACCCAAATCTGCATCAGGATATTTCTTAGCCCAATCAATCATTTCCTTTGCATTTGGGCAAGACATCATAATCGCGGCCGCATTTATCTGCTTGGTTTCAATGTATTTCTGAACGGCTGCATTGGCCTCAGGACACATGCCCGCATCGTCGCAATGAAGAAGTAGTACTTTTTTCCCGGCACCAAAACCAAGTTTTTCGGCCCATGTTTTTTTTGCGATTTTATCCGGA
Source organism: Prolixibacteraceae bacterium (assembly GCA_035353575.1). Lineage (GTDB taxonomy): Bacteria > Bacteroidota > Bacteroidia > Bacteroidales > Prolixibacteraceae > Aquipluma. The sequence goes on from DAOPZV010000033.1 coordinate 3,720, forward strand.
TCAACAACTACGTGTTTAATTGATTCCTTATGATCTCCTGCCGAGTACGAAAAGCTCATATTTAACAAACCATCCGGCGTTTGAATCAGGCAAGGGTAGGAGTAGCTCTCTTTTCTATCTTTGCTGTATTCAATCAATTCTTTCCACTTCCAGGTTTTTCCTTCATCATCAGAAAGATACAAGGAAAGTTGGTAACGTCCGCCATTCACATCATTGCCCAAAAATGCCCATTTCCCATCTTTTAAAACGCAGAGTTCAACGCTGGCTTCGTTGGGTATTTCCGACTTTTGGGCTGCACTCCACGATTCGCCCTGATCGGTTGACACAGCTATTTGAACTCGTGTCGGCGAATCTCCACTGTCGCGCATGTAAGCTACAACGTCGCCATTTTTTCTTACGGCCAAAGCTGGTTGAATCGGTCCCCGACCAACAATAGGTAAACTTGGGCGCCAGGTTGCACCGTCATCGTCAGAAATGGCAACCATCGACATGTTTAAGCCGTCAGAATATAACGGAAGCAAAATCCGGCCGTTTTCAAGCGTTATCGGATGAATTCGGGTCATCCAGCCAAAGCTCCGTTTCGTCAAATCTTTGCTGGCTTCTTTAATCAGATCATCATACTTTGGCGCATAAGCCGCCCATCCTGCTTCATTTTCAGGAAGTTCTTTAAACCGCTTTTCAACCTCTTTTGCAAAGTTATCGTTGGGTTTCAGCAAAATATTGTCCTGCCATTCCCAAACCGGAGCTTCATTGCCCAAAAAGTTGGTTGAAGTTCGAACCCGAAGAATCGCATTTTCCCATTTATTGGCCTGCACGGCTACCCAAAATAAGAACAATTTTCCTTTTTTATTCAGAAACAAAACGGGGTTGCAATCAGGAATATCTTTAGTATCGGCCATCAGGAAAGGAACAGTCCAGGTCTTGGTTCCTTTTTTTAAACGTGCACCCATTATTCTTACGTTGTCAGCCGATCGTTCACCGTTACCCTGAAACCATGCCGCGAGCAAATCGCCGTTAGGTAGGGCAACAATGCTGCTCCCGTGGGTGTGCTCGCCTTGCAGCGGGAATATTATTTCTTCGCTGACAATAGCATTCCCGGCATTTCGGGTTTGTGCCCAAATGCTCGAAAATGCTATAATCATGAGGATATTCAGAATGAAAAGCTTCTTCATGACAAAGTTGGTTTAGGTTAATTTATATTTGCCCAAAAGTTACTGAAAATTTGGGCTATCTGGCGTTCTATGTCAGATATTTGTGGTGTTTAGAATCGGCGAGTTGATCAGTTCGGTAAGTTCGGCTACGCCCTTCTCAATTTTTGTGCGTTCTTCCTTTCCGTATTTTCTGATTGGTGCCGCAACGTAATCGCTACAGATGTTCATTACCGACAAAGCGCACTTTATCCCTTTGATGTGTTTCGAATTATTCTTACCAACGTTGTATATCAAATCATTGATCATGATCATTCTCTCTCTCAGAACTTCAATCGTTGCAAAGTCTTTTTCCAGGGAAGCATTATAGAGGTCGACAAATAGTTTGGGGAATAGGTTGGCTCCACCAGCAACAGCGCCATGTCCGCCGTACAGAATGGTCTCAGGAAGGAATAATTCTGTACCTGCAATTACAGCAAACTCGGGCGAATCTTTAAATTCCTGAATGAGTGAATACAAGTAATTAATATCGCCCGAACTATCTTTAACTCCAACAGCGCCAAGCTCTTTTGCTCTTCGGATTGTACTAACTGACATGTGAACTTTTGTACATCCAGGCATATCGTACATCAGGAATGGCAAAGGCAACTTCGGTACAATTATTTCAAGATATTCGCGCATTTCTTCCTGCGAAATTGGCAAATAATAGGGTGGAGCAATTACCACACCGTCCAATCCCTGTTCTGCCGAGTAGTTGGCTATTTCGAGAGATCCGTCAAGTGAAGTGTCAGTAATTCCAACAACAACGGGAATACGGTGATTAACAAACTGTGCGGTTCTTTTTATTAGTTCTTTCCGGAGCTCGTAAGTTAAACTAGTTGCTTCGCCGGTAGTTCCAAGAATAAACAGGCCATGTACACCTCCTGAAATTAAGTATTCCACAAGATTTTCGAGACCTTTGGTGTCGAGCGTTTCATTATTGATCAAAGGGGTTATAACGGGGGGAATTATTCCTTTAAATGTTGGTTTCATAGAGAATAAAATATTATTAATATAAAAATGCGATCAAAATCTAAACTTTATCAGGAATTAAATTTTCTATATTCAAAGGAAGTTCATTGCGAAAAAAATTACTTCTGTTATTTTGTTTTGTTTGCATAGTATATTAACACCAGAATTTAAATATTCTGCTATATTTGAACAATCAAGTTAAAAAATGCGAATATGGAATTCATATACGAAAAAATTTCAGTTCCTTTTAAAAAGACCTTTATTACACGAAGGCTTAAAATGGATCCAAAGTCCAATAAAATTCATTCGCATAAGAATTTTGAACTTAATTTAATTGTGTCAGGTTCGGGACGGCGGATCGTGGGAAATCATATTTCAAGCTATACCAAAGGCGACCTGGTTTTGCTGGGACCAAATGTTTACCACTGCTGGGAAGTTCAATCGGCTGACGAAGAAGAACCCGAAGCTGAATGCATTGTTACTCATTTTTCTGAAAACATTATCAACTCAGGATTTTTTAATATCCCTGAACTGGAAAATGTAGTAACACTATTGCACGACGCCGGAAGTGGCATTTTTTTTCATGGAAAAAAAGCTGAAAAAGTAGCTGCTACAATTACGAAAATGGCCAGTCTCTCGGGGCTCGACCTTTATATTAAATTACTCGAAGTTTTTAATTTGCTTTTGCAGATTGAAGATAAGGAATACCTGGCACTTCCTTCAAGTCAGCCACATGTGCATGAGAAGGACATTGATCAGATAAATAAGGTTTATGAGTATGTTTTTCAGAATATCAGGGAAGGTATAAAGCTGAAAGAGGCCTCGTCGCTGGTATGTATGGAGCCAGGCTCTTTTTGCCGGTATTTCAAGAAAAAGACGAATCAAACATTCATGGATTATGTGAAAAATGTGAGAATAGGAATTGCAGCAAAACTATTGGCTGAAACGGACAAGCAAATAACCCAGATTTGTTTTGAATGTGGCTACAATAATCTGGCTAATTTCAATCATTATTTTAAGGACATCATGAAAAAAACGCCTTCGGAATATCGCAAAGACTTTAAATAGCGTAATGAAGATTTTCACTAAACGATAGCCGTTTTCCTAACAGATTCAATTTTTTCTTCGACCTTTTCGGGTTCAGCAATAGCCATATAAACTATTTCAGCAATGTCGTTTACCTGCAGTTTACGGCTTTTTGCAAAAGTTTTTTTGCACAATGGGCAAGCTGTTGCCAGCACATCGGGTTTATAACTTAAATATTCTTCTACAGCTTTTTCGCTGATCTGATTTCGCTCGTTCATTTGAATCTTAGTATTGGCGAGGCTTCCTCCACAGCATAATGCTTTTTCTTTCTCGTTTCTGACAGGAATTACGTCGGCATATTCGTCGAGAAGCAGCCTTGGCTGAAGGTAAATTCCACTTCCGCGCCCAAGTTCGCACGGATCGTGATAAACAACCTTGATTGGTGTTTTTTTGACCGGAATACGTTTGTCGGCCATTAATTCGAGCAAATATTCTGAATGATGTTGCACTGTAATTCCGGGTATTGCATAATCTTCCCTGAAAACTTTATAACATATTGGGCACGAAACAACGAGCTTTTTTGCTCCGGATGCAATAATTCGTTCCTTATTACTGTCGATCAGTTTTTGGGCCGCTGCGTACTGACCAACCTGCATTAACGGTCTGCCGCAACAAGCAGTTTTCTCTTCATCCATAAACCAATAGTTGACGTTGGCTATTTCGAAAAGTCCACGCATCGATTTTATGATTGAAGGGGTTAAATGAGTCATACATCCGGCAAAGTATATTACCTCGGTTGTGGTGTTTGATGCAACTTTGCTGGTTTTCAGATATTCATAAGACGAATTGTATTCTTTTGTCGATTCAATTCGCTGAGTGATGCGCAGATTGTTGAGTTCCAGGCCAACCGGGCAATCTGTCTGACACTTACCACATAACAAACAATTGAACAATTTTTCGTCGGTTATCTTCCTGTTTCTTAAATGCTTAAGCATGTAAACAGATTGTGTGTCTTTTATCGCTGCGTGTGTCATCTGGCAACTATCCAAACATATTCCACACCTTGAACACGAATAAATTTGAATTCTGGAATAGCCGTCAATTCGTTTCTGAACCTTTATCCCATAATTTCTAAGGAAAATCATAACTACTTCAACCGGAATGTGCATGTAGCGCGAAACCGGAAGCGCAAAAAAGAAAAGCCCGAGCGCACACGAATAAGCCCACCAAAGCGGCATTTCCATTGATTGAACGGGTAGAACCGATGCCAGAAAATTACCCGTTGGCTGGCTGATTATGCTTCCATTGTGGTGAATTCCGGCGGAAACGCATTCGGCAACAAAACGTAGCGGAAAAATAAACCACAACGCAGTGAGCGCAATTCGGTCACCGGTTTTCAACTGAGTTGTCTTTTTCATGCCGAAAGTCTTGCTGTTGAACCGTTTGTAATAGGCCAGCATAACTCCTGAAAGAACAAACACGAGAAGCAAGTCCATTGTTGCGGCTAAAATCTTACCACCCAATGTAATTGTTGGTTGAGTTACAAAATACCGCATGAATATAGCTTTGTACACCGGCACACCAAACGACTGGTAATGTTGCCACGCCTCAAGATGCCCTACAACAATAAGTAAAAACCAGCCAAAGGCCAAACTCATGTGCATATAACCCAACACCGGATTTTTCCTGAAAATCTTTCTGTGCAAAAGCGATTCCATGAAAGTTTCGTGAATCGCCAATAAAGTTTTTGTTGTAAAAATATTAGCCCAAATCCGGCTTTTGTCAATTTTTGAAAGTTCTGAAATCCAAACGCCTACGATTATAATCAGGAAAGAGACTATAAACAGCAAACCGGTCGTGAAGGGCAATATGAATGATGGCGGAAACTTCATGGTTATCGAACTTGTGCTGGTTTATATTTGCCAATGTTCTTCTTAATCAGCATGATTACATTCCGAAGATTAATGCCTCGCGGACATACCAACTGACATTTGCCACAAAGCATACATTTCTGGATTTCCGATTCCAGTTCAAGCGTTTCGCCCCTTCGCAGCATAAGGTTTAGCCTGCGAATATTGAAGCTTACCAGGTCTCCGGCACTGCAAGTCGCCGTACATCCTCCGCACGAAAGACAAACCTTAAACGAAGGCTCGCTTTCGAGTATCTCATTCAAAAGGCGTCCGTCGAATTGGTCGTAATCAATTGTACGTTGCTTTATAACTGTAAATCCAAAATCTTTCATGTTTCAATTTGCCTTTAGCCAGTTATTCACTTCTGTTGCGGCCGAACGCGCGTGCAAAATTGTATCGTTAACCGACATCGGAGCGGTACAACTTCCTGCCAAAAAGATTCCTTCCTGATTTGAAACATTCGATTTCAGGAACGAATCAGCTGTTTTCAAAAAGCCCGACTGTTCACAATCAACACTACATGTTGTTGCTGCTGAAGCTGTTCCTCTGCCAGCCTCCATTCCAACAAGAAGCACCAGTAAATCCACATTCATTTTTAGTGGTCGTCCCGAAAGCGTATCTTCAGCCTTAATCTGCAGGCTTTTGTCCATTTTTTCTGAAGCTTCGGATAAACGGCCGCGAATAAATTGGATATTATATTTTTCCTGAGCTTCGCGGTAAAGTTCTTCAAAATGTTTCCCGTACATTCTCAGGTCCATATAGAAGCAGTAAATGTCAGTTTCAGGAAACCGCTTTTTGAGTTCAATGGCTTGTTTTACACCGGTAATGCAGCAAACTTTCGAACAATAATGGTTGCCCGACTTCTCATCACGTGAGCCTACACAATGAACAAATGCAATGCGCTTTGGCGTGTCTTTTAGCACCGAATTGACGTCGTTCTCAGGAAGTAACAAGTTCTCCAAATCGGCAGAAGTAATGACATGGTCGTAAATCTTATAGCCGTATTCTTCTTTCCGGCGTGCATCAAAAAGTTCGTAACCAGTGGCAATTACAACGGCGTCGGCCTCCAGATCCTGATTGCCGGATGCTCGTATCGCAAACTTGCTGCTTGAACGCTGAACACTTAAAACCTCAGTTTCTCTCAGAATAGTGAAATCTTTCTTGTCGCTTTTTTCGTGAAGCGTTTCTTTTATCGCTTCAACGGGCGTAAAATCGGGAAACAAGTATGACCAATTATTTAATTTTCCACCCAGCTTGCTTTCTTTCTCAATCACAGTAACCCAATGCCCAGCGTCGGTTAGTTCGCACGCCGTTTCAATTCCAGCGATTCCACCTCCAATTATTACTACGTGTTTCACAGTTAAAATTCAATTTTTGTTTCGGTCAATTTGGTAATCACTCGCATCCACACCCAATCATTGCCGGTGTTCCAATGATTTTCCCAGCTTTATCAGCATATTTTAGCTCCGGATTATAGTCGATTCCCATTTTGTCGAGCAATGGTTCAACGTTTGTCTGGTGCATTTGCATGCCCATGTCCCATGGGTTATAGCCTAATACCAGTCCAGCCATTTCTTCATAGGTTAAAACCGGAATTCCCTGACCGTTTTGCCCGTATGTTTTGCCTTCCATCTCCTCGATCACATATTGCCAGCGGTCGAGAAACATGGGACATCCCGGGCAATTGCAAAGAATTGCATCTGGTTTATATGGTTCCATCGATTCAAATTTTTTTCTTGAATTGGAAACTGAATATCCGCGATTTGACATGACCAGATATTGCCTGAAACCAAATCCACAGCAATGCCTACGTTCAGGATAATCAATTACTTCGCCTCCCCAAGATTCGATCATTCCAACCAAAACATGAGGAAATTCGGCACCTCCAACGCCTTTTGACGGGAACATCTTCGAATAATGGCATCCAATGTGCTCAACAATTTTCAATGGCTGCCCTGTATTCTTGTTTACTAATTTATACTTTGCTTTTTGAAGAATATCTTCTCTGAATTTATAAACGATGTCGCTTGCATGAGCTACATTTTCTGGAATTTCAAACTCCCGGCCGGTAGCTTTTTTCAGGAATCCGCGAATCTTTTCGAGTTCGGCAGGAAACTCCTTCCACGTTTCGATAATTTCATTATATATTCCAAACGACGTAATACACGAAACCGCAAGATTTTTATAGCCAGCTTCGGTCATCAATGCAAATTGCCGCGCCACAACAGTTTGAATAGTTTCGAACGGGACTACATCGGAATGGTATCCAATTCCGGAACAGGTTGTGTGATGCGGATTTTCGTATATATCTTTATTTAATTCGGTGCGCAAAATCTTCAAAAAAGTTTGCTCCGAGCCAGGAAAGAAATTTTGCCTGATGCAACTGCGAACGTAAAAGTAGTGGTCGTCGGCAATTTCCTTTTGATAGTCCTTCCAGACCTGTTTTTTTCCTTCTAGCTTCATTATTGCCGGTTGTGTTTGCCGTTATTTGTTGTAAATATGTGATTTATATATTCTGAATAATTGTCACCATTTTCAGAATAGCCCATTTCTTTAGCTTTTAATTTTGAAAAGTGTTCAATCTTTTCGAAGCGTTCGTAGCCCCCAGTAACTTCAAATATCTTTTTAATCTCGTCGATTGATTCCTGCGGAATTTTTCGCAAAGCACCTTCGCCTTCACCGTTGTAGTTGGCTCCAACACGAGCAAATACTTCTTCCTTGTTTTCGTATATCCATTCGCCAACAGGGCCCTGCTCGGGGTGCAATTCAGGGACAAGACTTTCCGGAAGCACACAGTATCCTTTGTTCACAATGTTTTCGCCAATTACACGTTTTATCGCGAGTTGCTGGCGACCTTTTTCCGATTCAGCAAAATAGCCAAGCTCTTGTGATAAAGAGCGTAACGCCATAATAATTAATCCGGGTGTATTTCCGCGAGGGCAGCGGGTTTTACACGACATACATTCGCCGCAATACCAGATGGTGTCGCTTTTAAGAAGTTCTTCGATACGTTTTTCGTCTTTCGATTGTACTATGCCGGCAATAAGTCGCGGGTCGTAGTCGTAAAATTCGGCAGCAGGACAAATAGCAGTACAAACGCCACAGTTCATACAGGATTTTAACCCTTCCTCGAACCTGACATCTTTCGTAAGTTCCTGATATAGTTCCATTTTGGTTTTTGGATGATAACAGTACGAAGTTACTTCTTCAAACCAAAGGCGGGTTCAGTTTAAAAGTGTATTCAGCGTAAGCATTTCTGCTTATTTGTCTGTTCCGAATTCCGTGCCGGGTTTTCGAACGATCACTACTCTGTTTTCCCGAAGTTAAAATAAAGCGTCAGCGATTTTTCTGACTGGCAAATATTTGGTTGCCCCATCGGACCGGTGGTTTCGGGCTTGGTAAATTTTGTGCCAATGGCATTAATCGCGTGTAAAAAAGAGATGTTTCCTGAAGGGAACTCCGGTGAAGTATTGTCGTTGCCTGCTCCTTTGGGTTTTTCAGGAGTAAACAAACGGAGGAACACATCGTCGTTAGGGCAAATAATTGTGAAATTTTGCTCTTTTGACTGAATTGTTGCCCAATAGAAATTTTTATGGTATCCTTTAAATTCGGGATATTGCCAGCTTTCGCCGGTTATTGTATTGTTGTAAGCCTTTTGCCATACGTTAAATGTGTTTCCCTTCATCCGGTTTTTCCATACACGGTATGGTCCGTAACCCATCCAGCGTACACCTTTAACCTCGTTTTCAGGATAATCAAAACTGATGCCCATAAACTTCGTTTCATACGGTGCTTTGTAAGTTGTTTCAAGTTTCAGCCATCCCGAAGAAAGCACTGTCCATTTTACTTTTTTAAGATCACCTTTGTACGTGCATTCCACAACCTGATTATCATCTTCACTATAGTTTTTTATTTCTTTGAACTCGGCGGAGCCACTTGCTAATACAGGCCCATTGGCAAAGCTAATCGCCTGATTTTCATTTTTTGCTCCGAGAAACATTCCGGTATTTTTGTCCCACTTAAACGAAAGACTGTTGATTTGAATGTTGATATTTGCGGCATCTTCTATTACTCTTATCTTCCCTGCTTTTTCGGTAGAGATCATTTGGTCAGCAACTGTTTTTGCGGATTTAATTGGCCAACTCCAGGTATAAATTTCTCTGCCTGAACGATCTGTTGCAGTAATGTACAGCACGTCGTTCTCGAAGAAATGAACAGGTATAAACATAGTGAGTTTGCCCTTTTGTCCAGGTGCCAAATCAGGTGATTCAATTGATCCGGATTCTGTTATTACCGATTGCTTTTCGATAGGATTAGGCAGTTTTGCCAACTGGTAAGAAAACTTGCAGTCGAGCAGATTGGTGTACAAATATCTGTTCTCGATTTGGAATTCGCCATTGAACGTTGGTGTAATATACCGGTTCGCAATGAAAACCGGTGACCAGATTTCTTTTATCGCATAATAACTTCCTTCTTTTTCCAGGTAGGGGCCAAGAATTCCGTCGGGAGCGTGATTTCCGTCGGTATCCAGAATTCCATTTTTGTCGGTTCTAACAACTCCTTCATCTGCATAATCCCAAAGAAAGCCCCCTGCTGAAAGCGGATTGTTCATCATCATATTCCAGTAATCTTCCAGACCGGCTCCATGTCCGCCATCATACAAACCATGTAGAAATTCTGTTGGAAACACTATTTTTCGTCCTTGCTGATGTGTTCCAACTCCGTAATTGTAAGGTTTATAATGCTGCGTGTCAGTATTTCTGAATTCTTCCCATGGATGAATTAACGGTCGTTTCTGCGGATCGAGCTCGTCGAAAAAATGATCGAGCTCTGTATTCCAGCCACCTTCATTTCCGTTGTCCCACACAATAATTGACGGGTGGTTTAAATCGCGAAAAAGCATTTCCTGCGCCAGAATTGACCCAACTTTTGTGTCGTATGCCTTTTGCCAGCCGGTAAGTTCGTCGAGCACAAACAACCCGAGCGAATCACAAACGTTCAAAAAATGTTCGTCGGGCGGATAATTCGACATACGGACCGCATTCATATTCATGTCCTTAATTGTGTTTACATCTTCAACAGAAATTTGCTGACTGAGCGCCCGCCCGGTATTTGGCCTGAACGAATGCCTGCAAACGCCCTTGAACATCACTTTCTGTCCATTAACATAAATTCCGTCATTTTCGCGAAGTTCAACCGTTCTGAATCCAAATTTTTCACTTGTCTCGTGAACCACATCCAAATAATCGATTAACTGGATGTCAACCCTATATCTGTTGGGAGTTTCAGGAGTCCACGGTTTTATGTTATCGACAAAAGTTTGCAGGTGAGCAACTGCCTGATCACGCTCCAGAATCACTGAAAACGGCGAACTGACCATTTCTCCGGACAATGTTTTAACCTGGGCCTTCACTTCCATTCTTTCTCTGGCATTGTTCAGAAAAACATCCATTTGAAACGATCCGTCGGCTTTAGCATCGAGAGCAACACGCTCGATATTTACTGCTGGCTTTGCTTCGAGAAAAACAGGCCGAAAGATTCCTCCAAAAATCCAAAAATCGCATCTTCGCTCTGCGTTATTAACGCTTTCATTTTCTGAATGTTTTGCCACCGAAACTTCCAACAGATTCTCTTTCCCAAATTTCAGCAGGTCAGTAATATCGTACTTAAACCTGTAAAAACTTCCCTGGTGCATACGACCTGCCGACACTCCGTTAATTTTTACTTTAGTATCGGTCATTGAGCCATCAAAAACAATGTTTACTTTTTTGTTCTTCCATTCTTTTGGTACCTGAAACTCGTATTTATACATTCCGATTTCCTTGCCCCGCGCTTCTTCTTTGTCGTGGCCATAGTTATAGGTTCCAAATCCCTGTAGTTCCCAATTCGAAGGCACCGGTATTTTTGTCCATTTCCCGGAATTTCGTCCGGCAGTACACATGAAATCCCAGTTTACAGTGTGGTTGCAGCCTGTTCCTGATAAGTACTGAATTTCTGTTTTTTGATCCTGAGCAAATGAAAAAGTAGCCAAGAATAACGTGACTATAAAAAGTATATGTTGTCTCATCGTTCCTTGATTTGTTGGATTGGTAATTCAAAAATATGAAATTGACCGGTATGCAGGAGTCGCTGAACAAAAAATAAAATTGGAAAATATATACTTTGCATAGAAGTAGGTGAACCAGAATTTAGCTAATACATCGTTATTGTCTTTTGTAATAACGCCTTACATCAACTTCCGGATCGATAAAAGTGGATTCGTTCGCTAAAAATTCAGCAAGCTGGCGGGCGAAGTATGGCCCAAGCAAAACTCCTTTGGAGCCGAGCCCATTGAAAATTCCAATTTGCGGATTATCAGGTAAAAGGCCGATAACCGGTTTCCGGTCGTGCGTGGTTGGCCGTATTCCTGCTTTGTGAGATAAAACCCGGTATTCATATTGCATGAAACTTTTGAACTTGGATATAATCTCATTTCGGGCTGACTGGGTTGGTTCAAAGTCGAGCTCATTCCAGCAATAGGTGGCGCCAACTCTAAATTGATGCTCCGAAACAGGCGCTATAAATACATCTCCATTAATAATTCTGTCCGTTTTAAACACTGGAATTTCAAGATCAAGAACCTCGCCTTTGGAGTGTTTAAATTTGATTGCTCTGAAAAAAGGATTACCTGAGACAGATGGTCCATCACAAAAAATGACTTTTTTAGCCTGTAGATTTTCATAATTTACTGATTCATTGAAAAAGCGGAGTTTGTTGCAATCAAATTTTTCAGATTTAAGCTTTTGATTTTGGATTAAGTATTTCCCAAACGCATCAATAAATTTCTGCATATCAAGCCTTCCAGCCTTGTTAACTAAACCAAATTTCGAATACTGATGTTGAAACTCATTGACATCGCTTTTGAATGGTTCAGGCAATAAATATGTTCCTAATTCATTGGCGAATGACTTATCTTTCCATAGCTTAGCTATTTCTTCGCTCAGAAATTTTATCATTTGCATCGGATAGTAGAACTTTTCTTTAAGCATAAGCTCGATTTGGAAGTACGTGTTTTCCATTACCGGAAATGCGTCGTCGGCCATCCAGCTTTTTGTCATCCGACGAAATACAACAGGATTAACTATTCCTGCTGCAACATACGATGCTTTGGGATGGGTGAGGTCATCAAATACAATAAAGCTTTTATTTCGCTTAATTAGTTCGTAAGACAAGAGCGTTCCTGCCAAACCCTGACCGACAATAAAAAAATCTACTTTCATGCGATTGAAAGCAGATTTTTCGGCTCTTTGTTCAAAATCAAAGTGCTATTTTTTGTTTATTTCCGAATTTGATACAGAAATACTTCGAAGATGCAAAACGTTGTCGATCTATCGTCGGATTGTTACCTGCAAAAATCGAATGATTCATATTCACAAGATTTATCATTCAATTTCATCACTGTTGTTCGTTGATCTTTTTCTTTTTTCAACACAAACGAATAACAAAAATCCAGTATTTCCTTGAAGTTATCGGTTGCAGGTTTCCCAGCTATTTCATGAGCTGCATTACAGTATGTATAAAGCCAAAATGGTGTGCCAAGTTGCCTTAGTCGCTGCGAAATGGTGTATCCTCCGTGAAGGACGATGTATCCGGGTTGTCCTTCTCTACAGTGGCGGTGAGGGGCAGTTGCGTATGGAACCAGGTTATCGCACGTGCCATGGAACAACAAAGACGGAACGGCTGAGTCTTTTGTAATTTTTGCCGTATCTGGAATCGCTCCTGCCATAGAAATTACGCCAGCGTACGAAACAGGTCCATTGTCAAGTCCATAACAATAAGGCGGTTGATAGGCAGTATTTAAAGCAGTTTCAGCTCCGGCGCTACTTCCGGCGAGAATAATTTTATAGGGATCAATACCCATCTTTTCACGATTTTTGATCAGGAAAAAGGTAGCATCCTGCAAATCTTCAACAGCCTTTGAGAAAGTAATGCGTTTATCTGCAGCCGGGCAATCGCAACCAAATTCTGTCGATGTTCCCTGTCTCGTTAGTCTGTATGTAATTGATGAAACAACATATCCACGCCGGGCAAGCTTTTTACAAAACAATTGAATCCAGGGATCGTTTCGCTTTCCTGAGGAAAATCCTCCACCATGAACGAAAATAATCAATGGCCGATTGGCTTGACTATCATACATCGGTGCATACACATCCAAATCGAGTGATTTTCCATCCTTATATGCGTAGGTAAAGGTTTCAACTTTAGCAGAATCGGTTATTTCATCAAGATATCGTTCCTGAGCAACAGAAATATTGGAAAATCCAAGTAAAATAAGAAGTGTAAAAAAACTTAAAGTGACTTTCATGGGTAGTTGTTTGTTCAGGTTGTGCTAATGTGTGGCTAAAAATAGAAAAATAAGGCGTTCAATGTTCAACCCAATAACTAGAAAAAGTAACGGGATGATTTTTACTCACCCCGTTACTTTGATTATAATTTAACTTTTACTACTACTTTCTTTACCATCTCAGGCCCTTCAATTTGCATGCAAGGCCGGTGAATGTCCTGAGGAAAGAATACCGCAAACATTCCCGTCTCAAGATGCAACTGCACTGTTTCTCCTTCATAAAAAACAATATCTTTTTCAGCATTAAATTCAGTCGTTGGAGTTTGACCATTTAATGGGGCGTAACCTATTGCCTCTTTCCCGGATATAATGAATTGTATATCGGCGTATGCCTGGTGTGCCTCAGGACGACAGTCTTCGTGCGCCTTGCTTTCGTATTCACTAACCGTTGCGAAAACTTCGTTACCATCAATTTCGTATTTGCCCACTTCTTTGTTAACTAAATCGGTGTTTTTAATGAAATCAAATCCTTTTTTAAGGTTTTCGCTTATTGCGAAATAGAAATGAGCATTTTCAATTTTATCTAAAATCATAAGTTGTTATTTTGAAATTACTGAATGAGTTGCAATTGATTGCAATATAAGCTGACAAATATAGTTTGTGTGCGTTGGAATAAATATAAAAGAACGAATAAAACAAAAAGAGAGGAAATCATTAACCGATTCCTCTCTTTAATTATTTGATTATTATTTACTTAATAGGTACTTGCCGTTTAAACTCCATTTCAAGAGAAATGAATGTTTCAGTTCTTGCAATTCCTTCAATTTCCTGCAAATCCTCATCAATCAGCTTTTTCAGATGTTTGTTTGTTTTGGTTTGCACTTTAATAAAAATAGCATAAGAACCTGTTGTATAGTGGCATTCCACAATTTCAGGGATCTTGATCAGCGCTTCAACAACTTCCTTGTGGTATTTAGCTTTTTCGAGATGTATGCCCATATAGGCGCAAGTATTGTACCCTAATTTTTGAGGATTGACAATAAATTCGCTTCCGGAAACTACACCAAGATTCAATAAACGTTGTACCCGTTGATGAATTGCAGCGCCCGAAACTCCACATTCACGGGCAACTTCCAAAAAGGGAATTCTCGCATTTTTGGTGATGAGTTTCAGAATCTTTTCATCAAGTTCATCGATACTTGGCAATGGTTCAATATGCAGATCATTCATAATTTGTAGCAATAACTATTGTTTGAAATTGAAATCCAAAGGTAGAAAAAAATGACAGATTTTAATTATTCTTGTTTAAAAACATTACGATTGTAATAGACTGAAAGAATTACGCTGTAGAACAACGTTTCTTCAATAATTAAATTTTGCGAAATTAGTCTTTAAATCCAAATCAAATTGTGCGTTTTGTCAATTCATTTTAATGGCCAGCTTTTCAGTCAGATCATTTATATCGCCGCCCGAAGGTGCCTGAAAAACCCTCAAGCCAAATTCTGGTATAGCCGCCAAAATATGATCGAACAAGTCGGCCTGAACTGCTTCAAATTCGTATAACTGCTTTTGCTTGCTAAAAACATAAATTTCGATAGGCAGGCCTGACTCTTTGGGTTGAAGATGGCGGACAACCAGTGTCATCTCAGTGTTGATTGAAGGGTTGTTGCGAAGGTATTCTTCAAGGTATTTTCGAAATATTCCAAGGTTAGTCTGATGCCGCCCGTTCAAAGCAACGTCTTTTTTTATCCCGGCTTTTTGATTGTGCTCGTTTATTTCTGCTTGCTTTTCAGAAATATAGTTTTTAATCAGGTCAAACTGGCTGAATTTTTCAAGCATTTTTTCGTCGCAAAACCTAACGCTTTTCATGTCAATATTGATTGAACGTTTAATTCTGCGACCACCGGCATCGTCAACGCCAGCCCAGTTTAAAAATGCATCGCTTACCAACGAATAGGTTGGGATGGTTGTAATGGTTTTATCGCCGTTCTGAACTTTGACTGTATTTAGCGAAATATCAATAACAGTACCATCGGCATTGTATTTAGGCATCTCAATCCAATCGCCCGGCTTAAGCATTTTATTTGCCGAAAGCTGGATACTGGCAACCAAACCGAGTATGGTGTCTTTAAAAACTATCAGCAGAACAGCAGCAATTGCACTTAAACCTCCCAAGAGATAAAGTGGCGATTTATCGAAAATGATGGCAATTATAAAAATACCGGCAATAAAGTAGATCATGATCATTGCCAGCTGAATATAGCCTTTAATTGATCGTGTTGCTGCATACGGCGTGGTGAGATAAATATCATTCGAGGCCTTCAATACACCCGAAGCCACTTTTATAAAGATTACGACGAAATAAATGTTCGTCAAAATCGTCATCAAGCGCGTAACGTGTTCAATTTCAGAAAAATTTGCAGAATAGTAGAATACTATTGCTGAAGTAAGATGAGAAAGAGAAGCAAAGACTTTTCGTTTCAGAAGATAATCATCCCAGTCAGTTTTAGTTTTCTCGACCAGCCGGTGAATAATTTTCACGACCAAAAATTTGGTTACCCAGTGGACAATCATGGCCAAAACCACGATGGCTAAAAACGTAACCACGATGGCCGAAAGTCTGGCGTATAAATCGAGGAAATCCAGGTCTTTAAAAACTTGCTGGAGCAATAAATATAGTGCTTTCATTTTTCTGTTGTTCGAGTTTGGATTTGCTTTACAGGCGCAGCAAAAATATAAAATTTACCTTATCTAGCTTAGAAGTCGAGCTTTTGTCGGTTTTGTTTAATTTCCGATTTTATTTTTTTATCAGTCAGCCTTTTTTCAACTGATCCTTTCGTCGGTTTTGTCGCAGTTCTTTTCTTTCTTGGTTTTAACGCGGCATTTATTAACCTGTAAAATTTCTCGACGACGTCTTCTTTGTTAGCCAGCTGCGAACGGTCTCGCTGAGAAGTGACTACCAAAATACCATCCGTAGTAAGTTTACCAGCCAGTTTTATCAGCAGTAATTCTTTTTTTTCGTCGGGCAAAAGCGCCGAGTTCTGTATATCGAACCGTAGCTCGACTTTCGAATTAACCTTGTTCACGTTCTGCCCACCAGGGCCACTGCTTCGCGCAGTAGTAAACTGGAATTCGGAAGATAAATCAATCCCTATTTGAAAATCATCAGTCATGGGTTTCACGATTTTCAGTAACTGCTTTTTTGCTGTACTTTCTTTTAGGTTGATTTTCGTAATAATATGCCACTTTTTCAATGGCTTTTCTGATGCTTACGTTTATCGGGTTGTAATCGTTAGCCATTTGGTTATCAATAAAATATATCTGGTAGTAATAGTCGGTAACCAAAGGAATATGCATGCCTGAGTTGATTTTTTCGGATGCTAATTTAAACTCCTCCGGAAACTCTTCTTTCATGTTGTGGCAAGTGTAAACCGATTTCCTTCCATTTTTATCATGAACGCCTGAAAATCCAAAAAGCCTGCAAATCAATCCTCTATGTTCATATACCGAACATCCGGCAGTAATTCCTTTCACCTGAGTTTTAGCCAGATTGATGCAAAATTCAGGCTCAGTGTCAAGTAATTTCAGTGCTTCTTCGTGTAAATTATTCGACACCAGATAGTAAGCAAAAGGAAGAAATTCAAGAACATTGGCTTCCAATCCCTTTTTTAGGCAACAAATATTACAGTTTGTAAGGCAGTGCAATTTAGATTGACTTGCAAATTTCTGCGTTTCCTTATCCAGCTGTTTGAAAACTTTCTCTACTTGTCTGATTTTCCTGAGCATACGTCTACTTTGACTAAAGCGGCTGCAAATTTAGAAGATAAGTTGTTAAATTGTTCCTTACCAATCGTGTTTCAAGAGGTTTTTATGAAGTTTATGCTGAACATCATATAAACAAAGGACGGTTGCTACCAAGGCGAAGAGTGATTTGAAACACTAACCCTTGTTTCGATTTTAAAATTCCTGGAAACTTTATACTGCATAAACATCGATGCGCCTTTAGTACTCATATTCTGGATTGCCGGGTTCATCGCAGGTTGATCAAAAACCGATTGAGCTCCAAAACTGTTTCCACCAAACGAAAATTTATCACTTAACCGATAAGTTGCCGAGTTGAAAACTTTACCTGTCGAGAAAAAAGGAGAATAGCCAACACTCATTTTCATGTCGCTGAAACTTTCTGATTTTATAGCCGAAAATGACTTTCTAATATCCAGAATCTTATTGTAATCGGGCAGAAGTGGTTGGTTGAAAATACCGGCATCAAATAAACTTAGCTTTCCGACGCCAAAAGAGTTTTCCGGAATCAAGGGTTGGTCAAACAATAGTTCCTGTTTATTAATTTGTGGCTTTGGAATGGTATCTAAAATAATTTTCTCCTGTGCAAATGCTTTTAACATTACGCAGGAGAAAACCAATATCGAAATCAGAATTTTCATTCAGAGTAACTAAAATAACTTAATGCCCAAACTTATAACAAAAGTGCCATTTTTTGAACTGATTCCTTCATAAAAATTTCTGTTGTATGATTCCATTCTCGCGTCAAGCGTCAGAAAAAGAACATCAACACCAACGCCATATTGCCAGGCGAGGAAACTGTTTTTCAGATTGTCTTCAGTCAGCTGCCCGCTGGCACTTTTATTGGTCAGGAAAGAAAATACCGGCCCGGCCATGACGCGTAAGTTTACGGCCTTCTGGTTAACTATTTTTAAACCAACCAGCGCCGGTACGTCTATAGAATTAAGGTCAAACTTGTTGGTAATCGAAGCATCAATTTTATTGATTTCCTCTCCACCTTTTGTGTTGTAATAGGCTTCTGGTTGTACATATAGGCGGCCCAGACTGAGTCTTGCGAAAGCACCAAACGAGTAATTGTTTATAGTTTGCGGCGTATAATCTGAAAGATGGGTCGATATTTTAGATGAGTTTATTCCAGCCTTCAATCCCGCGTCGAAAAAATCCTGTGCTTTCCCTGAAAAGGTGACAAAACAAATAATCAGAATAATTGCAATCTTTTTCATAGCTGTATGTTTTTAATGAAAACGACGATACATTTCAACTTATTGCTTATCAACTTTTGTACCCGAAAATAAGAGAAACGCATTTTGCGGCTAAAAACATGATTGACTATAACGAACTTCTGATTTTTAATTGTGTTGGTATAACCTTGCAAATGTGTTCCTTATTCAAAATAAATTCGGCACAATCTTTCCCCATTTGCACAAAATCTGTGGAGATTACCGTGATTCCGGAAGCTGCAATTTCCTTCATCGGAGTGTCATTATAAGAAATTATGCCAACTTCTTTCCCAATTTGATAATTATTTTTTCGGCAATCCTTTACGACTTTTACCAAATCCGAATCTTTTATCACCAGGTAAACCTGACCGGGCTGAACTTCACGATCATCGATGTTTTCCAGCACAGTTTGTTTCAGTTTATTGTCGCTACAAAATTGTTTGAATGCGGAAATAGTTTCTGTTGGATGCGGAGTGTCTTTAGGAAAGATCAGTATAAATTCCTGATATTTCTGAATCAGATTGAGCCCTGCTTCTAAACATTGATAAACCGCTTTATTGAAATCCTGAGTGAGGCTCGCAATTTCGTTTTTTGCATCGTGCCCCATATCGAGTATCAGCAGTTTTTTGGGGTCAATCTTGCGCAAAACATCATCCATTTTTTTATTGTCAATGTTCATTATAACATACATGCTATATCGGCCAATGCTATTTAATACCAATTGCTTAAAAACATCTGCATTATAGTGATGAAACAACAAATCGACAGCGTACGTATCGGGCAAATTTGCGCGGATTGCTTTGTAAAGTTGCTCTTTAAAAGCACTGAAGTCATCTAGCAAAACAAAAACGCGGTATCCTTCTGATGTAACAAAATATCCTTTTGTGGGAGTGGACGATATTATGCTTCGTTGTTTTAAAATCGAATATGCTTTAAAAATGGTATCACGCGAAATGCCGCTATCGCGGTTTAACTGATTAACGGAAGGCAGAAAATCTCCATCTTTTAGTACTCCCAGGTGAATTGCCTCAGTTACCGCATGGATAAGTTGTTGCAGCTTGGTTTGCGATGAACTTCCATCGAATTTAAAAGCAAATTTTTCCATTCCTATTTTATTTGAAAAAGCCTGAATTGCAGGTACAATTCAGGCTTTAAATCATATCTGTTGCGAAGATAACAAATTTTAAAAACCTGATCTTCGCAGCATAGCTTACTTATTTATATAACGGACCGTAAGTTGAACAGGCACGATAATCGGCTCCTTCCTTGTCGGTGCCAAACGCTGCCCATGAACTTGGCCTGAAGATTTTATCTTCAGCAACATTGTGCATGCTAACCGGAATGCGAAGAATAGAAGCCAAAGTAATCAGATCAGCACCGATGTGGCCATAAGAAATTGCACCATGATTTGCGCCCCAATTAGCCATCACGCTATAAACATCTTTAAACGCATCGCTGTCGGCCAGGCGCGGTACAAACCATGTTGTAGGCCATGTTGGGTCTGTTCTTTTGTCCAAAACATCGTGAATGTCTTCCGGTAGCTCAACAGTCCAGCCTTCTGCAATTTGCAATACGGGTCCGATGCCTTTCACCAGATTCACGCGCGACATTGTAACCGGCATTTCACCTGCAGTTCTAAATAAAGAAGAATAACCACCGCCGCGGAAATATCCCAGGCTAGCCGGGCACCAGCTTGTATTTTCGAGACAGGCAGCAGCTTCAGCTTCCGAAATTTCCCAATAAGGTTTCATTGCCGGATTTCCGCTGGCATCTTTTTGCCTTGCTGTGGCATCAAGCGTTGTCGATCCGGAATTAATTAGGTGGATAATACCTCCACTTGCTTTACCACTGAGTGCCTTTCCTGTTACACGTTTAACCGCTTCAGAACTCCAGAATGTACGAACATCGGAGAATATCTGGGCTGTATTGGTCAGCAGATGTCCGAACAACATAGCAACTCCGTTTAAGCTGTCGTTTTCAGTAGCAAATACGAATGCTTCGCGAATGCCGTTCCAATCGAACGACGAATTCATAATAGCTTCGGTAAAATCAGCATTTGGGTAATAGTCGGTCCACTGGCGCTGTCCCTGGAAGCCTCCCAGAATGGCGTTTCTGCCTTTCGATTCTTCACCAAAGCCAATTTCCTTCAATTTCGGGTTGCCAATCATAAGGTCGCGGGCAATTAAAGTCATTTTCACGACCACTTCCCATTCCCAATCTTTCCGTTCGCGCGACGACTGCACACTGTTTAAATCTTTACCTTCCTTGCAATTGGCTTTGGTCCACGCCATCGCGTTTGCATATTCTTCGTGATCGTAAATCCCTTGCTCCATGCGGCGGATGAACTCAACCGATTCAACAAATTCGGTGCGAATTCCGAGGTATTCCTGAAAGAAACCCGAATCGACCATCGAACCAGCAATCCCCATAGATGTATAACCAATCGACAAATAAGATTTCCCCTTCATTTGAGCAGCAGCAAGCGCAGCTTTTACGAAGCGAAGTATTTTTTCCTGAACATCTTCTGGAATGGTTGTGTCGCCGGCATCCTGCACATCGCGTCCATAAATACCAAAAGCAGGAAGACCTTTTTGAGAATAGCCTGCTAATGCTGCGGCCAAATATACAGCACCCGGACGTTCGGTTCCATTAAACCCCCAAACAGCTTTCGGTAAAGTTGGATTTGTGTCCATTACCTCAGTGCCATAGCACCAGCACGGTGTAACCGTCAGCGAAACAGCAACGCCTTCGCGGTCGAATTTATCTGCACAAAAAGCGGCATCGGCAACGCCACCAATGGTTGTGTCAGCAATAACACATTCAACTTTTTCGCCACCCGGGAAACGGAGGTTATCTTCAATCAGTTTCGCGGCAGCTTTGGCCATATTCATTGTTTGTGTTTCGAGCGATTCGCGCACTCCGCGTTCTCTTCCGTCAATCACCGGGCGAATACCAACTTTGGGCAAACGTCCAATCAATCTGCTTTTCTGAGTCATCTTACTGTAATTTTTAAATATTATTTAGTCAGTTTTATATTGTCCTGTACTGTGCTGCTAAATAAATAGTTTTTTCGCAATTTGCAGATGTTGGGAAACACATTTTTCCCAAAAAACTTTGTCTTATTCAAACAGAGTTAACGAGTATTATAGCCCAGTAGGTTTACTAATTTTTATCAAGTTTATGTTTGATTATTGCACTAACTTTGCGCTTTGATTCAATGTTTCGTTCCAGGAAAAATTAAATATGCTCAGAAAAAAAATAAAATTCGTAGCAATATTAGGCCATTTGCTTTTTTTAGAACTGTCGTCATTTTCGCAAAATATTGCGTCAATTTATACCGATTCACAAGGGCAGCTTAACTATTCGTCGCTCGATTTGTGGTATGCCCGAAAGGTAAAGGAGTCGTTTATGCTGAGTGGTAAAATCGTCGATTTGTACGGGTTGGGAGTAGTCAATCCAAATTCTGATTTTTTTGACACAAAGCTGAAAGACACCAAATCGCCCTGGGGAACTACCAATATATACTCAAAAATGGTTCTCGATGTAGCCAACACCCGTGTTATTCCTGAAAAACGAGGCAATGGCTACTGTGCCCGACTGGAAACCGGAATTCGGAAAGACAATATTGCCGGGCTGAAAGTGGAAGTGCTGATTGCCGGAACATTGTTTGTTGGCGAAATGATAGAACCAGTGCGGGGTTTGAAAGATCCGTTGAAAAATGTGAGCCAGGGCATTCCATTTAACCGAAAACCCAAAGCGGTGAAATTTGATTATAAATATAGGGTAGGGAATAAGCGGGTAAAAGCAACTTATGGGGTCGATGCGGTGGATGGCCCCGATAAAGCAGAGTTTTGCCTCATTCTGCAAAAGCGTTGGGAAGACAAGGACGGAAATGTTCTGGCAACCCGTATTGGCGGGGCCCGGCAGTTTTTTACAGGCTCAGTCGATCAATGGATAAATAGCGCTAGTTTCCCTGTTTTTTATGGCGATATAACCCGCTTACCTGAGTACGATGTGAAAACTATGGGGCTTATTCCTTCGGTAGGCGAGGTGTATGTGAAAAACTCGCGGGGCAAAATGGTTCCGCTGGTTGAAACCGGCTGGGGAAAACCTGAAGATACGCCTACGCATCTCATTTTTTACTTCACTTCGAGCTACCAGGGCATTCAATATCAGGGTTCGCCTGAATCGGTTTTCTGGGTGGATAACATTGAGTTCGTATATTGATCTGCATCTAATTCTACTTTGACAGATTAAAAAACGACGATTAATTTTTCTTCTATTTCACCCCTGCCCTAAAGGGAGACAGGAGAAAAATCTGGCTGTTCCCTTATGGCTTCAGGGTAAAAAAGCCTGATTTTTCGAATGTGTCAAAGTAGAATTAACTTTTCCTCTAGGTTTGGTGTTGTATGTTTTAGTTAAAATCAATACCGAATGAAAACATTCCAGACTTCCCGAGAATTTAATTGCGCACCTGAGTCAATATTTGAAGCAATAGCCAACTCCGGCCGATTAGCCCGTTGGTGGGGTCCTAATGAATTTTCCAACACATTCCACACTTTCGAATTTAAACCCGGTGGAAAGTGGATTTTTACAATGAACGGACCTGATGGAACCAATTACCCAAACGAATCTGAATTTTTGGAAATTATTCCTTCAGAAAAGATAGTCATTCGGCACGTTTGTCCACCGTTTTTTACACTGACAATTCGGATCGAAGAGACAGAAAACGGCTCGATAGTATATTGGTTGCAGGATTTCGACAGTGAAGAAGTAGCCGAAATGGTTGCACATATTGTGATACCGGCAAACGAGGAAAATCTTGATCGGCTAGCTGCAGAGATTGAAAAGAACTAGAAGAATTCAGGATACCCCGATTTTAATTGACCGAATAATCAATACTACGCCCATAATTA
>DAOPZV010000034.1:0-2077 GCA_035353575.1 Prolixibacteraceae bacterium
TTTAGATTTAATTAAAAATGAAGATATACACTAAAACCGGGGATGACGGAACAACAGGACTGGTAGGCGGAACCCGGGTCAAGAAATACAACATCAGGCTCGAATCGTATGGAACAATAGATGAGCTGAATTCATACGTTGGCTATATTCGTTCGCTGCAAACCGATTCGGCTGTTGATAAGGTGCTGGAAATCATTCAGAATAAATTATTTGTGATTGGAGCCAATCTGGCAACAGAAGATTCGATTGACATGATAAAAAAGCAACTGCCGTGTAAGGCTGCTGATATTGAATTGCTTGAACAGGAAATGGACAGAATGAACGAGAGCCTGCCCGAACTTCGAGCTTTTATTTTGCCGGGTGGGAGCCAGGCTTCGTGCGTTTGCCATGTTGCCCGAACAGTGTGCCGCAGAGCTGAAAGAAATATTGTTGAACTGGCTGAAAATCACAATGTGGATTCAAATCTGATCAAGTATGTAAACCGTTTGTCAGATTATCTGTTTGTGCTTTCGCGGTACCTTAATATTGCACAAAAGCACGTTGAAATTTTATGGGAACCCAACCTTAATGAATAATCTATATTAATATTTGCAGAATACGTTTTTTTGTTATATTCGCACAAGTTTAAAAAAACCGAGTTAAAAACTTCCTAAATTTAAGAATATGTACTGGACACTCGAATTGGCCTCTAAACTTGAGGATGCTCCTTGGCCAGCAAGTAAGGATGAGCTGATTGATTTCGCCATCCGTAGCGGTGCTCCTCTTGAAGTTATTGAAAATCTTCAGGAAATTGAAGACGAAGGTGAGATTTATGAAAGTATTGAAGACATCTGGCCGGATTATCCAAGCAAAGATGATTTCTTCTTCAACGAAGATGAATATTAATAGACATCATCATACAAAAACGCAAGGCTGAAAACCTTGCGTTTTTGCTTTTATGACGTGGTGGTTTCTATTTTGGCCCGATTAATTCAATGAAATTGCCGTCAGGATCCTGAATCAAAACAAAGTCGCGATTCTCATCAAGCTTTGTTGGGGTGATGCCGAGCGTTTTTACGTTGTATTTTTTAATTCGCTCCAGAATTGGCTTCATCGATTTTACGTAAAGAGTTATGTACTGCATGCCTGTGTCGTCGGGTACAAATTTCTGCCTCGGATGTGCAGGCTTTTTCCCGAATGACATCAATTTCCATTCAGCCGCCTGATCACTGTTTTCCAGTTTTAAAATGGTCACGTCAAATCGGTCTCCGTTGCTCAATCCAAGTTCTTTTGCTCGCGCACTTTCAACGCTGAACTCACTTGTTTTAACCATTCCAACTACGTTTTGATAAAAGTCGAGCGACTTGTTCAGGTTCTCAACAACCAGTCCTACAGAAATCCCCGATTTGGCAAAATCTCCGGGTGGATTCAAACTAAAAGCTGGCGCCGCAAAAGTTATTGCAACCAGCAAAAACAGCGATATTAAGAGGTTTTTCATGGTTAGCTTTTATGTGGTTTATCCTGTAATTTTCTTTGGTAGGCCCTTCACTAAAACGCGCTTTTCGTTTTGTTTTTTAGGCATAAACATGTCTTTGTAGGTCAGCCCAAGTTTTTCCCGCATTTCGAAAGAATAGTCGAGCGTTCCCAAATCGGCGCCGGTATTGTTGGTGCCAAAAGTGAATTTTACGCCAGCTTCTTTGGCTTTTCTAAGTATTTTTTCTGAAGGAATTTTATATCTCGAATTAATTTCGAGCGCAACCCCGTTTTTTGCCAGAACGTTTACCAGACGGTCAATTCGGGCGTCGGTCCAGAGTTGGTCGTATTTTGCTGCAATTGCCGGCGGAAGGAATGTCGGATTCACGTATATGTCAACCGGTTCCTGCGACATGACACTCTCTATTTTGCCGACCAATTCGTCCATGAATTGTTGTTCGTCATCGATAAAAGTTTCTTCAGGAATCCAAAGCCTCATTCGGCGTCCTTTGTGGTCGGTCCAGGTCATTCCGTCAGTGAAAATGTAATCGAAACGAGCTACCGCTTCCGGAGAAAACAGCGTAATCCATTCGCGGCCCTCAGCCTGCATTCCTCTGAAGATTGG
>DAOPZV010000034.1:2177-26316 GCA_035353575.1 Prolixibacteraceae bacterium
GGATTTTCGGGCTGAATGTAGTCGACAACTTTGGCACCGTTCACAAAAATTTCGCACCTGTTTTCAACTACTTTAAACGAGAGCTCGAACCACTCGCCATCTTTCACCGTTGGATAATACACATTGCGGATTCCGTATAAACTGCCGGTTTTTTTCAATTCCTGAAAGTCGCCCGGACGTTCATACGAATTATTGATCTGAACCTCGTAGCCACGTAAAAGGTATCCTCTTGACTGTTCTCCTGTATGAAAAAATATGCCAGAGTTGCTGCCTGGTTCTGTTTTTACCATTGCTTTCAACTCGAAGTTTCTGAATACGCCTTTGTGGTAGTCGCCGGTATAGAACAGATGCCCAACGGGCCCATTTACAATAATTTGACCATTTTCTACTTTGAACGAACCAGGGCTTTCGTTGGCAGTCCACCCGGTCAGATCTTTGCCGTTGAACAATTCGGTCCATTGCCCTTCTTTTTCTTTACAAGAGGTGAAAAATAGTACTGCGAAAAGGAAAATAAAAAGGAAGTAAACTTTTTGCATGTTGGTTTAGTTTTGATTCGGTTAGTAGCAAAGATAGAAATCTTAGCCAGATAATTCGCATCCAAAGTTTCCTGATTTTAATACATTTGCAAGTAATGAATTCAACAGTAAACCATAAACCAAGGCAAAAAAGAAAATGAAACAATCTGCGATAATTCTGCTTTTCATATTTATTCTGTGTACACCGAATGTTTTCTCTCAATCAGTACACACACAAACTGCGCGGCAAATCGTGGCCCAGATGCAGGCTCATATAACGTGCCCCTGGAGTCGGGAAACAGTGGATACTTTTAAAACCGGGAATCCTGACGATTCGGTTACCGGAATTGCCGTTTGTATGTTTGCCGATATGAAAACCCTGCAAAAAGCGGTTGCCAGCCACTGCAACCTGGTTATTGTTCATGAACCGACATTTTACAGCCATTTGGACAAAACTGATGCTTTGCAAAATGATCCGGTTTTTCAAAAGAAGATTGAATACATCAACAAACACAAGCTCATTATCTTCAGATTTCACGATCATATTCACAGCACTTCTCCTGATGGAATTTATGTTGGAATGATTGAGAAGCTAGGTTGGAAAGCCAATCAAACTGATCAATCAATGCTTCTTTTTAAGTTTGAAGAACAAACGTTGAGCGATTTTGCAAAAAAACTTCAGGAGAAGTTGAAAGGTAGCCAATTGCGTATTATTGGTGACCCGAATATGCGATTCACCAATGTTGCGCTGGCCGTTGGCGCTCCGGGATCGGCGTCGCATATCAAGTTGCTGAACAACGGGTTTACCGAAGTACTCGTTGCCGGAGAAGGCTCAGAATGGGAAACATATGAATATGTGCTCGATGCCTCGATGTTGGGCATGAAAAAAGCGGCTATTTTTACCGGACACATTTCTTCTGAAGAAGCTGGTATGGAATACTGTGCCTCGTGGCTGAAAACGTTTATTAGCAATATACCAATTGTTTACCTCGAAAACGGACCGTCTTTTCAACCGGTTCAAAAGCAATAGAGTCTATGGTTGAGGCAATTATTTTCGATATGGACGGCACTTTGGTTGATACGGAGCCCTTCAATACAGAGATTGAACGGCGGCAGTTCGACCAGAATAATCTGACAATTTCGGAAGAAGAACACAAAAAATACCTGGGAACCGCATCTGAAGCGATGTGGCGCGATATTGTTGAACGTTACGGATTGAGCAAGCCTGTGAGTCAACTCGTGGAGGAGAATCATGCGGAATGTGTTGCTTATTTTTCGGAATTAAAAGAAATACCAGTAATGCCCGGAGTTATTGACCTTCTGGAAAAGCTTTGGCAACAAGGAGTCCCGACGGCGGTTGCTTCTTCGTCAACTCCTGAAATGATTGATTTAATTCTTACGAGAACCCAGTTGAAAAAATATTTTAGTGTGATTTTAAGTACTCAGGAGGTTGGAAAAAGTAAACCCGCTCCCGATGTTTTTCTTATAACCGCTCAAAAACTGGGTGTTGATCCTTCGAAATGTTTGGTTGTAGAAGATTCGAAAAACGGAATTGCCGCGGCTCAAAATGCTGGTATGACTTGTGTCGCTTTTCAAAGTGAAAATTCAGATCCGTCAAATCACACAGAAGCTGATGCCGTTATCCGAAATTTCAAACAGTTGTTGGCGGTTATCTGAAAAGAAAGGCCGCCAAAAAAACTGGCAGCCTCTAACACAAACCATTCCTAAACCAACACAATTGTTATTTCTTCATAAAAAGTTGAAATTCAATTATCACGACGCAATGTGCGTAAGTTTTGGATTTTGGCGTGACGGTGAACTCCAATAGTTTTTAGCAAATCTTGTCTGGTAAATGGGCGGCTTTTGCCAGTTTATGTTTTTTAATGCAAAACAGGTTCCACGAAATAGTGAAACCTGTAGATTTATTTAAAATTTTTAGTCTTTTATTTCCAATTCTTTTCCAGAAACTTTGATTCGTCCGGAAAGTGTTTCTGTTGTTGAGGCGTCGGCTGAGTCTTTAAATCCCGGTTGTTTTCCGCCAACTACTATCGTGAAGTATCCGGGTTCAACAACCTGTTTTTCTTTGTCGTTAATCATCGACAATTGGCGTGGTTCGAGGTTAAATGAAACGAACTGTGATTCGCCTTTCTTCAGCGTAATACGTTTGAATCCTTCCAATTGACGAATTGGCCGTGGAGTGGAAGCTTTTTCATCGGTGAGGTACAACTCAACTACTTCATCGCCGTCGCGCTCACCAGTATTGGTAACCTTTACTGATACTGGTATCTTTTCACCCATTTTCACTTCTTTCGGCAGAGAAAAATCGCTGTAAGTAAAATGAGTGTAGCTTAAACCAAATCCGAATGGATAAAGTGGAATTTGGCGGAAGTACCGATAGGTGCGACCTTCCATGTCGTAATCTTCGAAAGGCGGCAGTTGATCAACCGATTTGTAATACGTAACAGGCAACCGCCCGGCAGGGTTATAGTCGCCAAATAAAACATCGGCTACCGCATTTCCACCCTCTTGGCCTGGATATCCAGCCGAAAGAATAGCGTCCATATTTTCAGCAGCATAATTCACCGACAAGGCGCTTCCGTTAAGGAGAACCAGAACGATTGGCTTGCCTGTCGCTTTCAGCGCTTCCATCAGGTTTTCCTGAGTTTTTGGAAGGTTGAGGTGAGTGCGGTCGCCACCTTTAAATCCGTCAACCTGAATTGGCATTTCTTCGCCTTCCAGTCGCTGATTCAGCCCTAAAACCAGCACAACCGCATGTGCTTTTTTTGCTGTTTCAATGGCTTCTGCAAGCATATTTGGTTTTGGTGTGGCCCATAGTAATGAAGCGGTACCATCTCCGTGATAATTACGGTAGTCAAACTGAAGTTTGTATTTTTTTCCTGTTTCGAGTGCTATTTTTTTAGCGTTGTGAAAAGCATGATGTTCGTTGTCGCCGCCAATTATTTCTTTGCCATCACAATACACTTTGAAATTTGGCATACTCCATAAACCAATTTCGTAATCGCCCGATTGAGGTACTTTCAGGTAGGTTGTCCATCTAACACTGAAGTTATCAACCGGCATTCGCGGATCGGGCGACCCAGCTTCCCAATAGAAATCAATTTTATCGTCAATACGAGTAAACAGAGGTTCGCCTTCCAGTTTATTATTTGCAAAGTACTCTCCATAAGCGCCTTGTTTACCGTCTTCTGTTTCAAGGTATATAGACGGAATTGGTGTGAGTTTGGATATGCCGTCGGCCAATTCGCATCCCTGCGCATACAGCACTTCGGTTTGTGGTTCAATCTTATTTTTTATTCCCTGAAGCACGGTTACCGGATGCGATGGAATTCCGTTGTAATTGCCCCAGAGCGACTCAATTTCGTCAGCGTTTGGACCAATAACAGCAATTTTAGATAGTGTTTTCTTTAATGGCAGAGTATTGTTTGCATTTTTCAGCAGGACTATACTTTTTTGCGCTGCAAGCCGTGCAAGCTGATCGTGTGCCGGATTGTCGTTTACCGAAAACGGAATTTGTGCGTAGGCTACTTTCTCAACAGGGTCGAACATTCCTAGTTTCATACGGGCAGTCATCAATCGGCCAACGCATAAGTCAATGTCTTTTTCGGTAATCAAACCTCTTTTTAAGGCTTCAGGCAAGGCTTTGTAACTTACGCCGCACTCGAGATCTGTTCCTGCTTTTACCGCCAAGGCTGCTGCTTCGGCTTCGTCTTTTGCAATTTTATGGTATTGCCAAATGTCTGAAATAGCCCAGCAGTCGCTTACAACATATCCTTTAAATTTCCATTCGTTTCTTAAAATGCCCGACAAAATTGGGCTGGCGCAACATGCATCTCCCCGGAAGCGGTTGTAGGCGCCCATGACCGAATAAACTCCGCCATCAACTACAAGAGTGCGGAATGCAGGTAAATAGGTTTCGCGCAGATCACGTTCGCTCACTCTGGCGTCGAACATGTGTCGCATTGGTTCGGGGCCCGAGTGAACAGCATAATGCTTGGCTGTTGCTACAACTTTCAGGTAATTCGGATCATCGCCCTGTAGTCCTTTTACGAACTGAGTCCCGAGCTGCCCGGTGAGATAAGGGTCTTCGCCATACGTTTCGTGTCCGCGGCCCCAGCGTGGGTCGCGAAAAATGTTGATGTTTGGCGACCAAAAAGTTAGTCCCTGATAGATTTTACGCAACCCTCTTCGCTCGAACTCATGATGTTTGGCACGCGCCTCGTCCGAAATTACTGAGGCAACTTCGTGAACGAGATTATTATCCCATGAAGCAGCAATGGTGATCGATTGCGGAAAAACGGTTGCATAGCCGGCTCTTGCTACGCCGTGCAAACATTCGTTCCACCAGTTATATTCTGGAATACCCAAGCGCGGAATGGCAGGAGATGTGTAAAGCATTTGCGCCATTTTTTCTTCAACAGTCATTTCTGAAAGAAGACTTTCAACGCGTTCTTCGACAGTTAAATTGGTGTTTTGATATTGAAATCTGGTTTGTGGAAATCCCCATAACGGGCTCGACAAGAAAAGAATGATGGTTAGTAAGTTTCGCATATTTAGTGGTTTTACACTGGTCTGGTCTGGTCTGCAAATCTACAAAACAGATATAAATTTCCAAATTTTATTTGTAAGACCTGGGATTTTTGAGGTGCTGCAAGGGTATGGTTCCGCAGTTAATCCAAGTAAACACTGGTTCTTTTTCCGGAATAATATTCGAACATCATTTCTATGTGCGATTTGAGGTTTCGTGGCAGCGACAATTCAGGAATCTCATTCTCATCAAACCAACCTGCATTTAGTGTTTCGGAGCCGGGCGAAACTTCGGTTCCCAGAGGCTCGCACCAAATAAACAGTTTATAAACGTATTCAAATTGTGGCGGCATTTTTTGAGCCGTTTTGTCCATCAGAGCAAGCAGGTGGCTGGCTCTTACTTTTAGGTTCGCTTCTTCGAAGCATTCTTTTTCGGTAACTATTTTAGGAGAATAGCCCACATCGGCCCACCCGCCAGGCAAAGCCCAGCAGTTGTCCCCTTTTTCCTGAATTAGTAAAATTTTCCCTTCCGGATTGAAAACTACAGCGCGTACGTCAACCTTCGGTGTTTTGTAGCCAAAGTTTTCCTGAATAATGGGTTTGATTTTTTCAATTGGGACATCAGTAAGTTGTTCGAGCATTTCAAAGCATATCTCCTGAATCTCATTATACCGTTCAGTGTCGTAGTCGCTTGTAGAGTATTCCAAGCCGATTTCAGCGAGTGCCTGTATGCGTTTTAATGATTCAAAAAAACTTCGTTGCATTTGGTTTCAAATAAATATAGAGTTGCACTAATCCATAAGTGCATTTAAAAGTCAGACAGAATTTGGGCTATTGCGGCGTTTTTTCTACTGGCTTTTTCCCGGTTTTGTCATTCTTTTCCGGCGTCTTTTCTTTTTTAACAGTAGGAGTGGGGTATTTAAAAATATCTTCTTTGCTCTGCGGCCTTATCTCGGCTTGCCAATTGAATCCAGACAGTAGTTTATCTGCATCAGCCAGATCAGCTAACGGTTTCAGCTCACCATCGGGTGCATTTATAAACGATATTTTTTTAACTTTCCCTTTGTTCATATAAATGGTTATGCTGCTGCTCTGTGCTTTGTTCAGACCAATAATTCCGTTCTTATCGCGGGCGTAATAGTTGGACTCTCCATTGCCTTTCACATCAATTTTTTCAAGCTGGTTTTCACGAATAAAGCCAGTCATGTTTTTACCCTTGATCTGGTTGAAACGGATGCTGTCGTCTTCCATGGCAATGATAAAAGCGTCGTCCTTCATGCGGATTTCGTCAAGTCCCTTCGCCCTGTTTATCATTTCAATAAACTTAGCTGAAATCTGGTTTTTGTTTGACCAGATAACCGGCTCGGTAAACATTTGTACCGTAGAGTCTTTTGACCAGTAAACCAACGAGTCGCATTTTCCCTGTAGATCTGATTTGAAAAACCGAACCCTGTGGTAAGCGAGCACAATCCGCGGATCTTTTTTTTCTTTTTTCGATTTCAAGGTATCTGCAGGTATCGCTTTCGAAATTGCTTTTTTTGTCAGAACAGAGTCGGCTTTTCCCAAATCTTGTTTCTCAGTTTTAAGGCGAAGTTCAGCATTTGGAATTGGCAGTACCGGAGTTTCCGCTGGTTTTGCTTTTCCTGAAACTTTGGACGGACCTTTTTTCTGCACAACAATAGCTCTTACTTTTGTAGTATCTGGTATCGTCTTCAGGTAATCGGCGTGGAGATATAGCGAATCTGTTTTTGAATATTGTATAAACATTGCTGAGTCGTTGGCAATGGCAATTTTCGAGATGTCGTTGTACTCAACTTTATTTCCAAGTACAATAATGCTATTTTCAATATCCTGAAGCCGGGCATGACCCATTGCATGTCCTTCGCCACTTTTCTTATTGTAGTAGATCGAATCGGCCT
The DNA here is from genome assembly GCA_035353575.1 of Prolixibacteraceae bacterium. Classification (GTDB taxonomy): domain Bacteria; phylum Bacteroidota; class Bacteroidia; order Bacteroidales; family Prolixibacteraceae; genus Aquipluma. The sequence continues at coordinate 9,157 of DAOPZV010000034.1, forward strand.
TTACATTTTGTTTCTCGTTCCATATTCGCGGCTTTTTCGTGAGTTTCGAATAGCTGTTCATGCTGTCGTACCAACCATATTCCGCATAAAGCGTATCTTTCTCATTAAAGATATGAGTTGGTCCTTCAATATAAACTTTCTTCGTGTTGGTATAATAAATCAGCGTGTCCGATTTTATTTTGTAGTCTTTTGTCGTGCCGTCAACTTTGGTCTTAAAGTAGGCTTTCTTCTCATTCACGTAATACTGGCCTATCAGCGAATGCAAAATATTAGTCGAATCTTTTACTGTTCCGGAGTAATTGTACGATGCCAGGTCGTTAATCATCGAGTAGTCGAGCGAATCAGTTGTGAGAGTTACTTGTTTGTCGATCAGCTTCACGTTTCGGCGAGCTTTCGCCAGCTTAACAGCTCCGTTGTAATTGATAAAATCGGCATACATGTTTAGCGTATCGCCACGAACAATGTGCACACGTCCGAATGCGTCAACGGTATTGTCGGCATAAGAATATAAGCTATCGCACCACATTGTGGCCCCGTCAACGGTGATGTTTACGTTTCCAAGCAACCGTTGGGCATTGGCAACAATGCGTGTATTGTGATCGAGCACGTCGCAGTGCAAGATTTCGACCCTTTTCCGGTTTTGGGCAATTGCACTTTCCCGGGGGGCAAATACTCCGGCAATTGCCAGCAAAACAATCAGAATTTTAAATGTAAAAACGAATCTGAGTTTCACAATCATTCTTTATTGCTTCATCAGTTCAGTAATGATGTCTTCAACCGAAAGTCCTTCAGCTTCAGCCTTATAGTTTTTGATAATCCGGTGGCGAAGAATGCTGACAGCTACTTTTTTAATATCATCAATATCCGGAGAATATTTTCCTTGGAGGGCTGCCAGTGTTTTTGCTCCCAGCACGAGGTATTGCGATGCACGTGGCCCGGCTCCCCATTTCAGGTATTTATTACTGATTGGAGCTGCCATTGGCGTATTCGGACGTGTTTTAGCCGACAGACTCACCGCATATTTAAGAACGTTTTCGTTCACCGGAACTTTAAGAACCAAATCCTGAAAATATCGAATTTCTTCTTTCGAAATCACTTCATTTAATCCGGTTGAAAACACCGACGTGGTATTTTGAACGATGGTCAGTTCGTCCTCAAATTTTGGGTAATCGAGCCAAACAGAGAACATAAACCGGTCGAGCTGCGCTTCAGGAAGCGGATAGGTTCCTTCCTGCTCGATTGGGTTTTGCGTAGCCAGAACAAAGAAAGGTTTGTCGAGCATATATTTTTGTCCGGCTGCGGTTACAGAGCGCTCTTGCATGGCTTCGAGCAAAGCTGCCTGAGTTTTTGGCGGGGTCCGGTTAATTTCGTCGGCCAGAATGATATTGGCAAACAAAGGGCCTTTTATGAATTTGAATTCACGATCCTTGTCCAAAATTTCGGTACCGATAATGTCAGATGGCATTAAATCGGGGGTGAACTGAATACGTTTGTAATCGAGCCCAAGAACTTCTGCAATTGTATTTACCAGCAATGTTTTTGCCAGACCCGGAACGCCAATCAGCAAACAGTGTCCACGGCTGAACATTGCAACCAGAACCTGGTCAATTATTTCGTCCTGACCATAGATTCGTTTCTTTATTTCGGAGCGTAATTGGCTGAACTTATGGTTCAGCGCATTTACAGCTTCAACTTCGTTTTTATAAGTCATAAATGCGTAGTAGTCAATAATAAATTAAACAGGGAAGGAGGTGTGTTGTTCTCCTTTTCCTGAGCCGGACAGTCAATTATTTTATCCAGCCTTTGTATTTGAAATTACAGTTAAGGTAACTGTCGTCGATGTGCACGTATGTTCCCGACTGTTTATCGCGAATCCATTTGTCGAGCGTTTGCTCTTTCTTTTTGGACATGTAAATGTTGCTCAGTTCCACGTAATCGTCGCGAAGATTGGCCGGGTGAGCGTCATGTTTGTTCACCAGCTTTACAATCTTGTAAACCACTTGCTGGTTTTTCTGATCGATGGTTTTAAAAGGTTTCGAAATTTCTCCAACTTTCATATTTGCAACTACTTTACTTACGTCAGGATCAAGTTCGCTCAGCTTCCATTTTGAATCACCAGATTCAGGATTGATAACCACACCACCGTTGTTGCGCGAGTCTTTATCGTAAGAGAAGTGTTGGGCGGCTTCTTCAAATTTGAATTTTCCGTCGCGAATGAAATTTGCAATACTATCGACGCGCTGGTAAGATTTTGTCAGCGACTTATCCGAAGGTTTTGGCATCATCAGGATGTGGCGGGTTTTAATCAATTCGCCTTTTCTGTCCATTACCTGAATGATGTGGTATCCAAATTCACTTTTAACCACATTCGAGATTTTATCGCCCTTCAGGTTGAAAGCTGCTGCGGCATAAGCAGGATCGAGGTTTCCGCGACCCATATAATCGAGCTCGCCACCATTTTTAGCCGATCCGTCTTCAGAATACATTACGGCCAGAGGAGCAAAACCGCTTTCTCCGCTTTCAATGCGGCGTTTCAATTCGCGCAGTGTCGATTTAATGCGGTCTTCTTCTTCGATTGGAACTTCGGGCTGAACTGTTATTTGAGCATATTCGACCTGCTCTGCAATTTGCGGAATTTCTGATTCCGGAAGATTTTTGAAATGCATGCGAACTTCAGCAGGTGTAATAGTCACTTTGTCAACTATTTTCCCCTGCATTTGCTGAGTCATTTGCTGATTCTTAATCACTTCCTGCATGTCAGACTTCAACTCAACTATCGACTTTTTAAAATAAGCTTCAACTTCTTTTTCTGAACCGAGGTGCGAAATAAAATATTGAATTCGCTGTTCCATGCTTTGGTTCAACTGGCTATCGCTCACGGTAATGGTTGTATCCAGTTCAGCTTCGGCTAACAACAATTTTTCAACAAGCAGATTTTCTAGAATTTCGCATTTTGCGTCGCCTTCAGATGTTATTCCTTGCGCCTGTTGTTGCAAATACATCCCTTCGATATCCGATTTCAGTATGATATTTTTACCAACAACGGCTGTAATTTGGTCAACAACTTTATCTTGTGCCTGAATTTTGCCCGAAACAACACATCCGGCCAGGATAAACAAACCAATTAGTTTTCTGATCATATACGGTTATTTTTTATTTTATAAAGTTTCACTTCGTTTTTATTTACTCCTTCCTGATAGGTGTCTTTTTCTATTTGTTTCAGGAAATCCATTTTTTGTTTACTCAAAATCAGGTTCCTGATGTCATTTTTCACATACTCAACAGGCGAAACCTGCCCGGCAAGCCGATAATCGCGAACGCAGACAATATAGTAATAATTCATATCGGTGCGCTCAATAAAGCGGTTTCTTTCCAAAAACTGGTTTTGGTCGGTAACCGCATCCGGCAGATTATTTAAAACCAGATCGGCAGCAACCCATTGGTCGTTAAACCGATCGTAAGCCTTAGCGTAACTCATGCAATAGCTTGTCAGTTTTTCCTGTTTTTCCTTCGCGTCAGCAAGGCATAAATCCTTGATGTTGTCCGGATTGGAAACCTGCACCGGAATTTTTATAAAAATCGCCTTTACAATATTTCGGTTCAGAATAAAACTTTCGCGGTTTCCGCTATAGTATTCGCTGATTGCAGATTCTGATACTGTTGTGTCCATTTTTTCCCTGATCAGCAAATTCTTGTACCGGTATATCAAAAGCGAATTTCTGTATTCCTCCAGCTCTTTATTTACGTCTTTCATTTCTGCGCTCAGCTTTTCCTGTGCTTTCAACAGTAAAAGTTCTTGCTGAACCCATTTTTTTACATAGTCGTCGGCCCACAAAGCGCTATCTTTTGCACTCAGATAATTTGGAATATAGCCTGACAGTTCTTTCATTGTTAGCACGTGGTCGCCTACTTTGGCAACACGCTCATCGTCGTTAAACAAGCTGCACGACATTGATGTAAGCATAAGAAATGCGATATGTGCAGCACGTTTTATCATTGCAACGATTGTACTTTTTTCAAAACTTTCTGGTTTATCCTTATCGGGAATTTTATCTTCAATGCGTCAATCCATTGTTTTTCAATCAACTCCTGATAGTCAGAAGAATATAATCCCCAGGCATCTTTCAGCTCTTTCACTTCGTTTTTTTCGATTTTTCCGTTGACAAAGGTAGTAGTTTCATCAAAACCTGAAGGTTTACTACCGTTCCAAATGAAATAATCAACAATCGGATTTGCTCCCTTTTCAACTTTCACCTCGGTTATCTCAACTTTAGATTCGTTTCCCGAATTAAAAACGTCTTCAATTTCTTCCTTTTTTACTTCTTTTCCGGCGAGGAACTGTTCCAGATTAGCTTTTGTCTGCAAGTCTTTTGCATGCAAAATCCAGCCATGGAAGCGTTCGTTCCAGTAATATTTTTTCGCTGCGTTCGCGAAATATTTTTGCAATCCCAGGGTGTCTTTCGATGCGGCGTCCCATATCTTGTCTTTCGAAATATTGAAAAGCAAAATACCATCATGGTATTCGGTGTATAAACTGGCAAAGTCGGTGTACTTTTTTTCCAGAAGCGCATCTTCATAATCGAACAAGCAGTTGTGAATAAACTTATTGAGCTGGTCGCTTATCTGTTCCTGAGCTTTTTCGCGATTTGGTACAAATTTTTGTTTAGCCAAATAGTCGATAAAATCGCTGCAATTAATTTGTTTATCGGCAAACGAAAACAAAATTGCCTTTCGTTCCTGAATATTCTTGCCAAACGAAGTCCAAGCCGATGAATCGGTGGCAGCAGTCATCATTTTATTTTGAGCTTCTTCATTTATTTTCAAGTGGTATTCAGCCTGTAGCTTTCGGTCGAATGCTTCGTCGCTGTGTTTGCTGATTAATGGATTTTGCCTAACTTTTGTTTCGAGTGTCGGGCGAAGTTTATCAAATGGTTCTACCTGGCGGCGTTCAAGCCGTTTTATGATATGCCATCCGTATGGGGTTTTAATTACCGGAGAAATGTCGCCATCTTTTTGCAGTGCAAATGCTGCCTCAGCAAACGATGGAACCATATTATTCATTGTAAACCAGTTCATTACTCCACCATCGGGAGCCGATTGTTTGTCGTCTGAATATTTTCGGGCAAGTTCGGCAAAGTCTGCGCCCGATTTTGCAACAAGCAGTAGGCTGTCTGCCATCTGTTTCAGTTTATTCACGATATCGTCGCTAGCCTGAGGAGGAAACATTTTCATGATGTGAGTCACCTTTATTTCACCGGCGGCTGGGCGCTCGTCTTCAACTTTCAAAATATGATAACCAAACCGGGTACGTAATATTCCGGAAACCTGACCGACCGGCGTTTTGTAGGCCATATCTTCAAATGGATACACCATTTGAAAGGCTGAGAAATATCCCAACTGGCCTTTATTTTGAATAGCCGAAGGGTCTTCGGAATATTTGGCTGCCAAGTCATTGAAGTTTTCGCCATTTACAACTCTTTTCCGAATGTCGCTTATTTTATTCCAGGCTGCAAGTGTATCTGCCGGCGCTGCATCGGGAGCCACACGAATAAGTATATGGCTGGCTTTGCGTTCGTATTGAGTCCGGTAATATTCTTCTTTTAGAATTTCTTCGTTGTACGAAACATCAGTCAGATATGGGCGGGCAAGCTCTTTTCTGTAGCTCCCAAGCTCGTCTCTGAACGATTTGACTGTGTCGTAGCCTAAAGCCTCGGCTTCAAGAACTTTTAGTCTGAATTTTATAAAAAGATCGAGGTAATCTTTGGGCGATTTAATGTCTTTTTTATTGAGGATATTGGTGTTGTTTTTCAGATAATTGGCTTCAAATTCCTGGCGGCTTATTTTTTCTTTGCCAATTGTTACAATTATTTCATCCTTGTTACCTGCCAGCAAATGTATCGAAACAGAAGTGAATAAAATCGTACAGAGAATCCAACTTGAATATTTCATATAATGCAATAGGATGTTTTCGTTGTGTGTATTGGTTACTGACGGGAACTGTAATTTGGAGACTCACTCGTTATACTTACATCGTGCGGATGACTTTCCTGTATTCCTGAATTTGTGATTTTTATAAACTTAGCATGTTGCAGTGTTTCAATGTTTTTTGCACCGCAATATCCCATTCCCGAGCGTATTCCGCCAGTTAGCTGATGTAATACTTCGGCAAGCGAACCTTTGTACGGTACCCGGCCAACAATTCCTTCAGGAACGAGTTTTTTTATGTCGTCTTCCATGTCCTGGAAATAACGGTCTTTCGAGCCGGTTTGCATGGCTTCAACCGAGCCCATTCCGCGGTATGTTTTAAATTTTCTACCCTGAAATAAAACTGTGTCGCCGGGAGATTCATCCACTCCGGCGAAAAGAGAACCAGCCATAATACTCTGAGCTCCTGCGGCCAAAGCCTTTACAATATCGCCCGAATAACGAATTCCTCCATCAGCGATTACCGGTACGCCACTTTTTTTGATGGCTTTGCTCACGTTATAAACAGCAGTTAATTGAGGAATTCCAACACCGGCAACAATTCGCGTTGTGCAAATTGATCCTGGTCCAATTCCAACTTTAACCGCATCAGCCCCAGCCAAGACCAAATCTGTTGCGGCTTCGGCGGTTGCAATGTTTCCGGCTACAAAATCAATTTCAGGATATTTGCTTTTGCCTTTGCGAAGCATATCCAGAACATATTTCGAGTGCCCATGAGCTGTATCAACAACAATTGCGTCAACCTGCGCCGAAACCAGTTCGTCGATCCGATCGATTGTATCATGAGCAATGCCAACAGCGGCAGCAACTCTAAGTCGTCCTTTGCCATCTTTCGACGCCAGCGGATTGTCTTTTGCCTTGGTAATGTCTTTGTATGTGATGAGTGCTACCAGTTTGTTTGCGTTGTCAACAACCGGTAGTTTTTCAATCTTATATTTTTGTAGTATTTCAGAAGCACTTTCCAGCGAAATGGAAGCGTTGGTGGTTATCAGGTTTTCTTTGGTCATCACTTCCGAGACCTTTTTATTCATGTCGGTTTCGAAACGAAGATCACGATTGGTAATTATTCCAACCAAAACGCCATCATTTTCAACTACCGGAATTCCACCAATTTTATAAACACGCATTAGTCCGATTGCTTCCCGAACTGTTTTCTCTTTCGAAATTGTGACAGGATCGTAAATCATACCATTTTCGGCACGTTTAACTGTTGCAACCTGGGCAGCCTGCGCCGTTATGCTCATGTTTTTGTGAATTACGCCAATACCGCCACCTCTTGCAATGGCAATGGCCATCATCGATTCGGTTACCGTATCCATTGCTGCCGAAACAATTGGCGTATTAAGCCTGATGTTTTGTGTAAACCAGGTGGAAAGTTCCACTTCGCGTGGCAGAACGTCGGAATACGATGGGATTAGCAACACATCGTCGAATGTCAAACCTTCGGATACAACTTTATCGGCAAAAAACGACATTTCAGCGTATTTTATATTCAGTTTGGAAAACAAAACTACGAAAAAAAGATGTACAAATGTCCTGATTTTTTTAGCAGTTACTTGCCTATAAACTTTAATCTATCTTAAAATTTGTTAAGCTGAAATGAATGAATGTTTAATGGGTAAGAGATGGTATTACACTATAGGTTATTTCGATTTGGCGGTTTTTTCGTTTAAAAGCGGCTTCAGGAAATCGCCCAATTTTAAGATGTCAGTTGCCGACCTGAAATCGATATCGTTTGTTTTCAGATATTCTTTAATAATGCCGTTTTTATCGGGAACTATTTTACTGATATTCTTATTATTAAACAGCATAAAGTCTTTCTCATTTAGAGAAAAGTAGAAATTCGCCGTTTTTTTCAATACGATTTCCTGATCAACTTTCAGATTGTACGAGTTGCTGGTTGAATTGAAATAGTCATACGATTCGGAGGCTGCCGTTCGGTTTATCGTTCCCATTGCACCCTTTTTCAATACGTCAACAATGGCAAAGCGTTGGTTCATATAAATTTTGAGTTTGCCACCCTTAATGAGTCGCAGATAATTATCATGGTAAAGGAACGTGTCTTTAGCGATAACTATTTTGCTGATCTCTTTCTTTTCGGCAATGAATAGGGTGTCTTTCCCCTGTAAAAATTCCATTTCTCCGGATAGAAGATTCAGGTTAAACATGCAAAAATTACTTCTTCCGTCGTTGAGAGTTATTTTTCCTTTTGTGAAACCTGGGTATTGATATCGTTCGGCAAAAGGAACCGAGTCGATGACACGAGTCCCGGCTTTTATTCGGATGGGTTCATTATTTTGTGCAACCAAACCAAAGCATAAAAACAGACCGTAGATAATGAGAATCGCGTTTTTCATTTTTTGAATAGATTGTTTGTGATCGCATTAGTTAAAGTTATGATTTATTAACAATAATTATGCCATTGTGTGGTTAAAACCGCAGAGCTTTGAATTTAAATTTCTCATTTTGCTGTTTATTTTTTTACATTTACAATAACCGATTAATTTGGCTTCAAAATTTTGCATTATCTGGTGAATCAATTTGTTCAAATATTAACCAAATACTGGGGCTATCCTGCGTTTCGGCCATTGCAGGAAGAGATTATTCAGTCGGTAGCTCAAGGTAAAGACACGCTTGGTTTGATGCCAACCGGTGGAGGAAAGTCTGTGACTTACCAGGTTTATTCGCTTTCTAAGCCTGGTATTTGTTTAGTTATCACGCCATTAATTGCGCTGATGAAAGACCAGGTTGAAAACCTGAATCAAAAAGGAATAAAGGCGCTGGCGATTTATTCTGGCATGAATGCCCAGGAAATGAAAATTGCAATGGACAATGCTGCATGGGGCGATTATAAATTTTTATACTTGTCGCCTGAACGCATTGCCACCGAGCGTTTTCGTGAGCGTATAAATCAGTTGGATGTGAATTTAATTGCAGTTGATGAGGCACATTGCATTTCGCAGTGGGGTTACGACTTTCGACCTTCCTATTTGCGTATAGCCGAACTGCGAAATTATTTGCCCGATGTTCCGGTTTTGGCGGTTACGGCAACTGCAACACCGCAGGTTATCGATGATATTCAGGAGAAATTGAAGTTCAGAAAGAAAAATATACTCCGGACAAGTTATTTCAGAAGTAACCTGGTTTATTTGGTTAGGAATGAGGAAGACAAGCAAAATTATTTGGTAAAAGCTGTTCAGAAGGCAAAAGGAACCGGAATTGTGTATGTTAAAAGCCGAAAACTGACCAGGGAAATTGCCGAGCTGTTGATTAAAAATGAGGTTTCGGCCGATTACTATCATGCCGGCTTACCATATAAAATACGGACCGAGAAGCAGGATGCCTGGAAAAATGGGCGTACCCGTGTAATTGTTTCCACCAATGCATTTGGCATGGGTATCGATAAATCGGATGTGCGGTTCGTAATCCATCTGGAAGCACCCGATTCGGTGGAAGCTTATTTTCAGGAAGCGGGCAGGGCAGGGCGCGACGGAAAGCCTGCCTGGGCAGTTCTTTTGTACAACAATAGCGATAAACTTCGGCTGGAGCGAAATGTGGACAAAGCATTTCCTGAGCCCGATGTTATAAAAAGAGTTTACGAGGCTATTTGTAATTATTTTCAGGTAGCCGTTGGACACGGGAAAGATCAGTCGTTCGAATTTAGCATGGCAACTTTTGCAGCCAATTTCTCGATGCAGATCACCAATGTTTACAATAGCCTGAAAATTTTGCAGCGTGAGGGTTATCTCGAATTAACAGAGGAACTGGATAATCCGTCGAAAGTATATTTTCAGGTAGATCGTGACGATTTATACAAATTTCAGGTGGCGAATGCCAGTTTCGACGGCTTCATCAAGTTGCTGCTTCGTTCTTACACCGGGTTATTTACCAATTACGTTTCAATCGACGAAGAATTGTTGGCTACCCGCGCCAATATCCATCCCGATATGGTTTACGAATTTTTGGTTCGTTTGCGGTCGCAAAAAATAGTCGATTATATTCCGAAGAAAAAAGCGCCTTACGTCATTTTTACGCGGGAGCGGACTGATCCGGAGCGAATTAAAATTACCCGGGAAAATTACGACGACAGAAAAAAGGATTACATGCAACGGATTGATTCAATGGTTCATTATGCGTCGTCGGGGCACAAATGCAGGAGCCAGCTTTTGCTTCAGTATTTTGGCGAAATGGAATCGAGCCGCTGCGGAAAGTGCGACGTTTGCATGGAACGCAATGATTTGAATTTGAGTAAATACGAGTTCGACACACTTTGTGAGCAGATCAAAAAGCTGCTTCACGAACCTGTTTTTTATGAAGACCTTTTGGCCCGGATTGAAGGCAAGCCTGAAAGCGCGGTTAAAGTTGTGAGGTGGCTGCTCGAAAATGAAAAGATTGTTTATCGCGTTGATAACCGCATGGAATGGCAAAAAGGTTCGTGAATCAATTGTTGCCTCTTCTGTCAATAAGTTTGTATTGATTCAGGTGGGCAAACCGATACCCATTTTTTCTTAATTCCGGAACAATTTTCTGAAGTGCTTCAAAAGTTTGCCATTGCGGATGGTTCATGTGCATGATAATGACAGCGCCCGGACGAACCGTGTCCAACACATTTTTTACAATTGAATTTTTAGAGACAGTTGGAGAGGCATCGCCCGAAAGCACCTGGTAGCTGATTGGCGTTATGCCCAGGTCGCGGACCATGCTGGCTCCCGGCTCGTCGATAAATGCTGTTGCAGAGCGGTAAAAATTCGGACGACGACCAGTGATGGCTTCAATTTTCAGGGCATTGCCTTCCACCTCGTCGAAAGCTTCTGCCGCATTTGCGGTGCCTCGAATTCCATAAACACTTTTCCCGGAAACAGAACAAGGCCGATGGTTTAATCCGTGATTTTCAATCTCAAACAATGTGTCGCCAGCTAAATTTAGAAATTCTGAGTAATGATTGTCGATCCATCGTCCGGTTACAAAAATTGTTGCCGGAATCCTTTCTTTCCTGATAAAATCGATTAGTTCCTTGTCGTAGCCGGTTCCTTTTTCTCCGCCACAGGCATCAAAAGTAAATGCAACAATCTTTTTATCTGTTTTCAGGTCTTCGCAAACACCTTTAACAAACTCGCCCCATCGGCCCGACCTGTTTTTGCTGTATTTAGCTGTCAGCGCATTTTTTTGTCTGATATACGATGGGTCGGCATTCAGATGTTCGATGAAGACAGTATTTGTGAGTTTTGCAGGAATCTGATTTTGTGCAATTGCCATTCCGCCGATCAATGAAAAAAAACAGAATAAAGGGCAAAAAGTAACAATCCCAATAAACTGATTAATCCGGAACATCTAGTTTTTTCAGTCGGTTAATGATGTCGTTCATGATGTCGATCTGCGCTTTGTGAACTTCCAGAACTTCTTGCTGCTGACTCAGGATCAGGTGATCTATCTTTTCGTGGAGCATCCTGATTTCAAGTTCCGATTTCAGGTTCACCATGTAATCGTTTTTTGCTCGTTCGCGGTCTTTTTCTTCCTGGCGGTTCTGGCTCATCATAATTACAGGCGCCTGCATTGCCGCGATGCACGAGAGAATGAGGTTGAGCAAGATGAAGGGGTAGGGATCGAAACCTTTATTTGCCAGCCAGAAAATGTTTACTGAAATCCAAAAAAGCAGGAACATCGAAAAAGAAATAATGAATGTCCAGCTTCCGCCGAAAGCAGCAACTTTATCAGCAATTTTTTGACCGAAGGTTACTTTCTGTCCGTCACCATCGATTTTATCCGACAAGGTTGAACTGTCTTTTATTGCCACCAAAACTTTCTGCTCCAAATCAGAAAGGTCGCCCATTTGCTGCGCCATGAAATTTTCAATGTGCTTTTCTCTGAATTCGTTCAGCTCAGCTAAAGTCAAAAATTTGTCTTGTGTAAAATCCGGAAAGTCTTTCTGTATAATCGCCATTATTGGCTGTCTGACCATTTTGCCGGAAACCCGTTCTTCAATCGGAAACTCCTTTTTTGATATGTCGCTGACAAATGTTTTCATTCGATGGACTAAATTTTGAGTAAATATAGATTAAAGAATCAAACAATTTAATCTTCCTTTTTCTTGATTCCAAATTCAGGCTTAACGTTAATGAAAAATACAGGAATCATACCGGGAATCATGCAAAGCATCACCCAAACAAAGAAGTTTTGGTAGCCAATAATTTCCTGAAGCCAGCCCGAGAGCATCCCGGGAAGCATCATGCCCAACGCCATAAACCCGGTGGCAATTGCAAAATGAGCTGTTTTATTTTTGCCTTCTGAAATGTATATCATGTAGAGCATGTAGGCGGTGAAGCCAAATCCATAACTGAATTGCTCAACGACCACACACAGGCCAATGATCAATTGATTTTCGGGCTGTGCAAACGAAAGATAAACATAGGCCAAATGCGGTAAATTAATCGCCATTACCATCCACCAGAGCCAATAACGGAAACCCTTTGTAGAAGCCGCTATTCCACCCAGAATTCCACCAATTGTTAAAGCAAGGATGCCAAATGTTCCGTACAAAAGTCCTACGTTGCTGGTAGTAAGTCCCAATCCGCCTATATTTCGGGGATCGAGCATAAAAGGCGATGCCATTTTAATTAGTTGAGCTTCGCCAACCCGGTACAACATCAAAAAAGCAATGATAACTCCAATGTCTTTTCGTTTGAAAAAAGAACCAAAAGTGTTGAAGAAATCTTTAAAGAGGTTTCCGGCGTCAACTCCGGAATCCAGATCTGTTTTTGGGTGAGGCAAAATGAATTTGTGATACAGGGCAAACACAACAAAAAGAACTGCCAAAATAACAAAAGTGATACTCCAGGCTAAGTGAATATTTCCTGAAGTTCCTTTGAATGAAGCTGTTGTTGCGCGGCGCGATTTTGGATCGCACTGGAAAATGAGGTAAGCCGGTTTATCGTGGTTAAGGGAGTTAAATGTTAATCTTTCGCCTTCAATCAGACTGATGCTGTTGTCTCCGTTTTTGAACTTCAGATTGAGCACCATTTCCTTATTCGCCTCAGTTGTGCCATGCAATTTAACAGCTACCACCGAAACGTTGCCAACAAGCGAATTTTTAGCGGTGGGCTGTTTTTTAACCTCAAAATGCTTTTTCAGAAACTCCTTCAATGGGTCGGAAACGCTGTTACTCCACCACGATTTTTCAGCTTTTTTTTCTGAAATCACCTTGTTATCAGTTCTCGTTGGGATAAAATGGTTTTCCTGATTGTATTGGTTTACGATTCTTTTTATTGAATCGAGTTTTTCGACCGGAATGTTTTCTGTTGAAATCATTGCTTTTTCAGGAAAAACAGAAAAATATGTTTTTCCATCGGTTATAGCCGATTGGATTGGAACTTCAGGAAGGCGGATTTCTGTTGCCGTCGCAGGATTGGCGGAAACATTGATTTCAATGGGCGATAAGCCGGTGGAAGTTTCGAAAAAGCCAGCGAGAATAATGAGCAATCCTTGTCCGGTAATCATTGCAATGCGGTAAAAGGTGCTGCGGATACCTACAAAATATGCTTGTTGGTGTTCGTCGAGGCCCAGCATATAAAAACCATCGGCAGCAATATCGTGCGTGGCCGAACTAAATGCAAGTAACCAAAAGAAAATCAGACTTATTTTGAAAAACGATGGCAAAGGAATTGAAAGCGCAATGGCTCCTAAACTTGCTCCGATTATCAATTGCATGACAATAATCCACCAGCGTTTTGTTCTCAATAAATCGACGATGGGGCTCCAAAGCGGCTTTATTACCCATGGAAGATATAACCAGCTGGTGTATAGTGCAATATCGGTATTCGAAATGCCAAAGCGTTTGAACATGATCAAGGCAACGGTCATTACCACTACATACGGAATACCTTCAGCAAAATACAGCGTTGGGATCCAAGCCCACGGGTTGCGTTTGGCTGGTTGTTGGGTCGATTGGTTTATTGCCATTTAAATTTGATTTTTGTAGGAAAAGTGAAGCTCTTTATTTCGTCTTTTTTTGATTTTTCAGAAGCAATACTACTGTGATTATCAGTAAAATGAATGCGGGTATTATTTTTATCAGGTAAGGTGTCGATCCCCATTCGTCGCCGATTGAAGTAACAATCAACAGAATTGCGATAACAGGAAGTATTAAAATATTCTTCATTTCTGTATGGTTTAATATTCTTTTGAAAGATAAGCCCCTCTGAAATAATGCAATAAAATCTGGTCGTGTTTGTAACCTTTGGCTCCCATCATAGCGGCACCAATCTGGCAAAGCCCTACGCCATGCCCCCAACCAGCTCCGGTTAATTCAAATTGCGCCGGAATTCCGTTCTCAACATTCAATTTATCAACCACAAAAGCAGAGCTGTACAAATGAGATTCTGATAAAGTTTTGCGAATCTCCAGTTCTTTACCAATGGTCAGTGTAAGTTTAGTCCCCACTATTTTTAATTTTTTCAACCTTCCTGAATGTCCGCGTTCAACGGGAATGAGGTCAACGATTTTACCAAAATCGCGGCCTGATTTGCGGGCAACCAACTCAGCCAGATCATCTTGCTGATAAACCAGTTTCCAGCGGTAGAAATCGGTTGTTTCCTGGTCGTAGTCGTTTAAAACCTGCGAAAGTACCTCCTTGTCGCGCGTGTTGCAAAAGGCTTCAGGAGCGTTTCTTATCCATTTGTCGGCAGCTTCCTCGTTGGTCAGGTCAGCATCAAAACCATCGGCGAGCGTCGGATTATCAACGATCGATTGCAAATAAGGATGAACTTCGGGTTCCCAAACATTTTCAAAAGTTTCAGAAATGCCGCCACAACTTTTCGAGAAACGTGCGTCGCAGATTTTCCCTTCATTCATTAGCAATATTCCTCTGGTTTCGGCAATTGCCTGTTCAACTAATGGTGTCGATTGGCGTGTGATTCCCTGGTAGCGTTGGCAATGGTCGTCGGCACAAACATCAAAGTTGAGATGATCTTCGCGATCGTACCAACGAATGTATTCACCATCGGTTTCCGAAATGCTTTGGTACAGTTTTCCTGATTGACTGATCGATTTGCTTTTTTCAGTTTGAGCCAGCAGCCACGAACGCGATATGACTGCGTGCGCTTTTAATAGTTCCAGGTTGCTTGTGGCACTCATTTCCGACGAGATTACACTTACGAGATAATCTTCGAGTGGCAGAACATTTATTGCCACCAGTTTCTCGCCTTCAATCCTGATTTCGAGAGAACCTTTGAAGGTTTGGTCTTCTTTGCGCTCCCAGTGAAACTGGATTCCGATGGTAACATCGTTTAACTCGAACGATGCTTCGTGGTAACGGACCGGCTCGAAAAGTAAAACCTCATCGTCAACCGGCTCGTCGTTCAACCATATTTTTCCTTCTTTGTAGCTTACTTTTTGTATTGCTTCATAGGGAATTCCGTTGGGTGCGAGCAAATATTTTTCATTCAGTCTGAAAATTATTTCAGGCTGGTGCATTATCCCAACCCTTATTTGTGGTTCTTGCATAGCTCTATTTTTTTACAAACACAATTCTAAAACCGGATAAACAGGTTCGCTGAATCCATATTTTCGGTACAATTTTTCGCCGTCTTTTGATGTATGCAACGATATTTTGCTTATTCCTCTGTTCCGTGCTTCGTTTATCAATTGCTGTAGTATGATTGCCGAAATACCATTCCTTCGCGCTACAGGTATGGTAAACATGTTCAGAATATCGCCTTCGAGGTACGAAGATTGATTGAAGTCGCCCGGGATTTTTTTAATAACCATTGCCCCGAAGCTTAGAATTTCACCTTTCAGCTCGGCGAGGTAAGCGAAAAAGCGATCTTCAGCAAGCGCCTGTTTGAAATACGCATTTAAGTCGTCGCGTAGTTTTTGCTGATATTCTTCAGTTTGTTCGCCTTGCAATTCGGTAAGGTAAGCTAGCCGGTAGCTCGTCAGCAGCTCAACTTCGTCCGGCCCAATTTCCCTGATTTTGATATGTGACAAATCGATTTGCATGATTCAAGTTTTAAGTTTGTGGGTTAATCAAATATTAGGTACTTTTTTCAATGACTAACATAGTAATTATTGGACTCTATTTTACTGTTGATAAGCAGAATTGTTCCAGAAAATATTTAAGAAAATTCGTCGGCCTGAAAAAGTCAGTATTAGAAGATTTTTTGGATAGTGAAATGCCCAATAAAACAGTTAATTAAGCTCGAAATGTTTGATTTTTTTATTGACTATAAGTCGTCGGTTGCTCGGGATTCAATAAAAAAACAAATAAAGTACAGATATTTGAATGAGTGATTCTATATGTATTTTTTCAGAACCATGATAATTATTTTTTGATGATATCATTTCTTTTGTCTTTAAGGCAAGGCTATAGAATGGCCTTCCTCATTGTTTATATTTCATGCATTATGGCTTTATCGTTGTTGCCGCCCAGCGATTTGCCGCATGTTAAAGTTTTTGAAGGGTTCGACAAGGTTGTACATTTTCTCATGTATTTTCCCCTGGCTATTTTGCTTTGCTGGAACCTGAGAGCTGACAAACACCCAAAAAGAATATATCTGGCAATAATTTTTGCTGTGGGGTGGGGACTTTATATGGAGTTTCTCCAGTTAACGATGCACCTTGGTCGCTCATTTTCGTGGTACGACGAGCTTGCAAATCTTGCGGGTTCTCTGTTCGGGGCGTGTTTATTTGGAATCGCTATGAAAAAGTTCTCCAAACCGTTCACAAAAAACGAAAAAAGCCGCTAAAATAGCGGCTTATAAGTGATCCCCACGGGAGAGGTGTCGAACTTTTTGCTTGAAGATTTTGATTCCATATCGAAGTTTATAAATGAAAGGACACAAAAGAATAAGCACCGCTTATAGTACAATCGACTTTATTTTAACAATCGTGTTGGCGGATAACCAAACTGCTTTTTAAACGCATATGAAAAATGCGACAGGTTTTCAAATCCAACTTCATAGCAAACATCAATCGGTTTCTTTTTCTTTTCAACAAATTGATAGTGTGCCAGCTCCAGCCTTTTTTGAGTGAGCCACCGCTGGGGAGTGGTGCTAAACGCTTTACTAAAATCGCGTTTGAAAGTGGTCAGGCTCCGACCTGTCAAATAACCAAATTTTTGCAGAGGTAAATTGAACATGAAATTCCGCTCCATATAACTGACCAAATCAACTTTCCCCGGCT
>DAOPZV010000035.1:0-11316 GCA_035353575.1 Prolixibacteraceae bacterium
CGTGTGTACCTCTAAAGGGTACCGCGGGTTCGAATCCCGCTCTCTCCGCTGAAAAGAGGCAGTATCATTCCCAATACTGCCTCTTTTGTATTTAATATCCGAGTTTATCTTTCAAAGCTTCCGCTTTGTCGTACGACATTTTAAAATTTATGCTGTCCATTCTGAACGCTTTGTGATAATAAGTGTGGGCTTTCTGATAATCGCGTGCTTTGGCATAGTAGTCGCCCATAGAATCATAAGCATTAGGGTTTTTGGGAGCAGCGGCCAGATATTTTTCAAACCAGGGGAGGGCTTCGTCAATGTTATTTTGCTCCAGACTGTTATAGCCAAGTGCATTGTAAACTGGCGCGGGATCGTTGGTTAGCTTTAACATTTCCCGATAAGTTGCGCTCTGTTTTGGCCAGTCTCCTTCAAATCCCTGAAAAACAGCAAGAATCTGATAAGCGCGGAAGGATTTAGGGTTGAGCTGAACGAGTTTCTCACCGTAGCTTGTAACATTGGCTATCGGATCGTCCATCAACTTTTTGAGTGCTTCGCGAATGGCAATTTCCGATTCGTTTAATTTATAAGTGCTGGAAATAACCCGTTCGGCACATTCTTTAAACTTGGCCATGTCTTTTGTATAGAAATAGAAAAAAGCCATCCAAACGTTGGGCATAATGAAATTAGGCTCGGTTTCTGTGGCTTTTTTGAAGTCCTCGAAAGCTTTGTTCAAATGAACATCTGAAAAGGCAAGCATTCCGGCTTTATAGAGCTCCTGAGCCTGCGGAGATGAAGATGTAACAGGGAAATCGGTTGACTCTGTTACTTGTGGAATTCCGGCAATTGGGATAAACGAAAAAATGAAGAATAACACGATTTTTCCAAACATTGTTTTCATGAGTGAAAATTTATAGTTGAATAATTAATTTAAGAAACAAATTGCTGAAGTTCAATAATGTAAAACATGGTTTGTTTTTTTATCGATAAAATTCAGGAAAAATATATTTGATTTTTATACGAGATAGATCAGGATTTAGTTAACTTGATTTTTTAACAGAGGTGCTGGTTAAGGGCTTTGTCAACGCCGACCAGCTGAATCATAAACCAAACAGAATCCACTAAAAATGCGTTTCTTTGTATCCTGAATAATTGATTAAGTATGAAGTTTGAAGATTACCGCATTTCGCCCGATATTAAGAAAAACCTTGCAGCGCTGGGGTTTCGTAGGCCAACCGACATTCAGTACAAAGCCATTACGCCCATTCTGAAAGGCGACGACGTGCTGGCCATTGCGCAAACCGGCACAGGTAAAACAGCTGCATTCGCTATTCCGGTAATCGACATTATACACCGGCAAAAAAGCAGTAGCCGAAGCGAGTCAATCGCCTGCCTGGTGATGGTCCCTACGCGCGAACTGGCTTTGCAAATCACCGAAGTGTTTCAAAATTTGGCGCAACATACCCGTGTGAAAACAGCTTGTGTTTTTGGCGGTGTGGAACAGGACCCGCAGATTTCGCGTCTGCAAAATGGCATCGACATTTTGGTAGCCACACCTGGCCGTATGTTCGATTTGGCAAGTCAAGGCTACATTCAATTGGATCAAATTCAAATACTGATTCTCGACGAGGCCGACCACATGCTGGCGCTTGGCTTCATTAAGGATATTCGGCAACTGGTGCACAAATTGCCCAAAAACCGGCAAACGCTCTTTTTCTCGGCAACCATCAATCCTGAAATTAAAGAATTGGCCTACTCCCTAGTGAACAAGCCGGTGAGGATCGAAATTTCGCCCAAAAACCCGGTAGCCAAAAACGTGGAACATTCAGTAGCCATGATTGGCATGGACGACAAGCGTTTTTTTCTGGAACGTATGGTAAAAGAGCATCCCGAATCGAAAATATTGGTTTTTGTGCGTACCAAAGTGCGTGCCGAGCGGGTGTTTAAAGCGATGGAGCGCGTGGGCATTAAAACCGTAACCATTCACGGTGACAAAGAACAAAAAGATCGCCTAAGCGTGATGAGCGTGTTTAAATCGGGCGAGGTAAAAGTGTTGATTGCTACCGATGTGAGCGCCCGTGGAATTGACATTCCTGATGTGGATTATGTGGTGAACTACGACTTACCTGACGTGGCCGAAAACTACGTGCACCGCGTGGGACGTACCGGACGTGGCGTGCGAAAAGGGTTGGCTGTTTCGTTTTGCAGCGACGAAGAAAAGCCTGTTCTGGATGAAATAGAGACTTTTCTCGGACAAAAAATCAGTGTTTTGATTATCGACCGCGAAGAATATACCGCCACCAAAGATGTTTCGGAAGACGCTCCACACGACTGGAAAGCGTTGTTGCGCGAGGAGGAGCTGCAGCGAAAACCGAAGAAGAAGAAATAGGCTTCAGAATGATATGAATTGTTGTTGGTTTTTATTAAATTTAGTATTAAAAACCAATAACTTGTGTCATGAAAAATATATGTAAAATTTTTCTTGTAGGCTTATTGTCTTTTCACTCTGTAAGTTTGCAAGCACAGAGCCCGTCTATTGGGGGTTTCAATGTTTATTACGGCCATTTACACAACCACACCTCGGTATCTGATGGCACCGGGACACCGGATCAAGCATACGACTATGCGAAGAACACCGCAAAACTTGATTTCTTTAGTCTTGCCGACCATTCGAGTATGATTGGAACTGACGAATGGACAGCCATAAAAACTGCAGCCGATAAGTATAATGCTGACGGAGTTTTTACGGCATTTCGGGGCTTTGAGTGGACAGAGAATGTACTGGGTCATGTGGCGGTCATCAATTCGGATAACTATATAACAACAGCTTCTCCTTATAACACCTTTGCCGGTTTGTGCAGCTGGCTTAACAGTAACGAATGCGTGGCATTCTTTAATCACCCCGGAAGAAATAATTCTACAGGTCAGGAATTTGCCCACTTCACAACCACGCCAACCGACAAAATTGTTGGGATGGAACTCTGGAATAAGACCGACCGTTTCCCGGTTTACTATTATACCGATGGCTATTACTCCGGCGACGACAACAAAAGTTGGTATGATGAGGCTCTTTTAAGAGGCTGGAGAATCGGCGCCGAAGGGAGTGAAGACAATCACTCGGGAACATGGGGAACGGCAACTACTTCGAGGCTTGCTGTTCTGGCAACAGCAAATAATCGTACTATAATATATGAAGCATTGAAAGCAAAACGTTTTTTTACTACCTACGACAGCAATCTGGCACTTTCGTTCAAGATAAACGGGAGCGAAATGGGTTCCACAGTGTCGGCAACTACCGCAAGTCTGGAAATCAAAGCTTCGGACGCCAACAGCGAGAATTTCACAGTTGTTGAATTATTGAAGAATGGAGATGTATTGAAATCCTGGACGCTCAATACAACGAACGTCAGCATTTCAGAAACGATGACTTTTTCGACTGGTGAGTATTATTACCTCAGAGTGAAGCAAGCGGACGGCGACGAAGCGATTTCTTCTCCAATCTGGATTGGAACGGTTAACCAGTGGCCAACGTCGAGCCTCACCTCGCCATTGCAAAATGCCAATTATACTGCACCCGCTTCGGTAATAATAACTGCCAATGCTTCAGATGCCGATGGAACTATCCAGAAAGTGGAGTTTTACCAGGGTTCAACGCTTTTAGCCGAGGATACTTCTTCGCCCTATTCATACACATGGAATGGTGTTTCTGCCGGATCGTATTCAATCACAGCCAAGGCGATTGATAACCTTGGAGCATATACTTATTCTGCAGCTGTGGCAATCAAAGTTGTTAACCCAGGGGACCCAATGTCTAGCTCGTCCGCAATTGCAACCGGAATGGACGATGTGGAAGAAAGCAGTACCGGAAATATTTCGAGCAATGTAAACAGTACAGATATTGAACTAATTAATGACTCGGGAACGAGTGCCGGTAATCAGGTGGTTGGATTGCGTTTCACGAATCTAAACATTCCGAAAGGAGCGGTTATTAGCAATGCCTACATTCAGTTTACCTGCGACGAAGTTACCACTGGAACCTGTAGTTTGGTCATCACGGGTGAGGATACCGACAATTCGGCTGCGTTTACCACTGCCGCTTACAATGTTTCATCCCGAACAAAAACCACAGCGCAGGTAAATTGGTATCCCTCAGGTTGGGCGACCATAGGTGAAGCCGGAGTTAATCAAAGAACACCGAATCTTTCAGCAATTATTCAGGAAATTGTATCCAGAACAGGTTATTTATCGTCTGGAGCAATCAGTTTGATCATTAACGGATCGGGAACACGGACGGCTGATTCGTACGAAGGATCGGCTGCTCAGGCCGCAAAGCTGTTTGTTACTTATACGATTTCCGTGGTGAATCAGCCTCCTGTTGTTTCAATTGCCAGTCCAGCTTCAGGAGCAAGTTACACCGCTCCGGCATCGGTTGTAATAAACGCCAATGCCAGCGATCCTGAAGGTAATCTCACAAAGGTCGATTTTTACCAGGGATCTACACTTTTAGGTTCTGACAGTTCGAGTCCTTATTCGTTTACCTGGGTAAATGTTTCGGCCGGAAGTTATACGTTGAAAGCTGTGGCAACCGATAGCCAGGGAGCTACAGCTTCGTCGGCAGATGTTTCGATTACAGTAGTGGCAGCTCCAAATAACAATACGGTAACAACCCGGATTAGTGCGGGTAGTGACGATGCGGAGGAAACTTCAAAAGGAGCAGTTACCTCCAATGGTGACGACATTGAGTTGTGTTACGATACCAAAACCACCGGAAGCCAGGTGATTGGGCTACGGTTTAACGGGATTACTATTCCTCAGGGAGCTACCATTTCGAAAGCATATATTCAGTTTACGGTTGACGAAAAAACAAATGCCGGCTGTACCCTGACGATTAAAGGAGAAGCCAGCAATGATGCAGGGACGTTTACTACTGACTCAAAAAATATTTCAACTCGGTCAACCACCGTTGCCAATGCAAGTTGGGTTCCGGCAGGCTGGCCAACCGTTGGGCAATCGGGCACAGCACAGCAAACTCCTGATCTGAAAGCCATTGTTCAGGAAATAGTTGGACGGACCGGTTGGAGCTCGGGGAATAGTCTGGCATTTGTCGTTACCGGAACAGGCAACGGAAAGAGAACAGCTGTTTCCTACGAAACCAATGCGGCAAAAGCGGCATTATTATACATTGAATACCAAGAGCCAGCGGTTGCATCCGCTCAACTGAAAGTTGCCAAAATTCAGGATGAAGAGGTTTCACCATCACGTTTAATCTGCTATCCGGTTCCGTTTACTGATGTTTTAAATGTGGAATTTGCTCCTAAAAGCAATGAGCAGATTTTATTTGTTGAAGTTTACAATGTTAACGGGTCATTGCTGAAAAAGCTTGTTAATCCGGGAAACAACATTTACATCGAACTGCCTGATTGTCCCCCGGGGATTTATGTCGTTCGGGTAAAAACTTCATCAAACGTTTATCAGGCGAAGGTTATTAAGCGATAATTCATTTCTGCCAAATTAAAAATCCTGACAGGTTTCGAGAATCTGTCAGGATTTGCTATTTCAGATTGTGAAGTTATGCAGCCTGTACTTTGCTTTACGTAAGAAACTCATCAGATATTCTGCCTTTACTTTATTTTACGTATTCTTCGGAGTATTATTCGCAGCCTATACTTTTATTCAGGAAATATGTCCCTTTTGATAGGCAGCATGCACTTGAATCTAAGAAATTATTCTTCTTAATAAGGTTAAAATAGAAATAAGTTGGGTAATAAATATAATTTTTTGCGAATAATTGGGTAACTTGAGGGTAATTTATATGCATTAAATAGCTCAATTCAAAGTTATTCACCTCAATTTTATCAGTTATGGGAACACTCGAAGGCGAAGCCATCCGGTTAATCAAAGTAAAACTGAAAGAAAAGGGCTGGAACAGTTCTGATTTAGCGCAGAAAATAGGGATGCACCCCAGCTCGGTAGCCAAAATGCTGGCGTCTGACCAGGTAAAGCTTGACCGCTTAAAACTTATTTCGGAAGTGCTGTGCTATAATTTTCTGAGGGCATTGGCCGACCAAATTGACGTAGCCGACCCACCCAAATTTACCATTGAAGCCGAAACCAAAGAACGACTGCGCGAACTTGAAATTGAGAATGCCACGTTGCTAAAGGTGCTGCGGAAATAGTTATTATTCAACCCGCTTCGGGGTTGCCAGGTGCGGCGGTGTGCTCGATAGCCCCCAGTTTTACTGGGGGTGAATAATAGTTAACCCTTCAGGTTAGTGGTATTCGAAAGTCGATAAAATATATTTGGGGCTTTAAAACTCCTTCGGAGTTTACTATTGATGACCTCCAGCGACGCTGGAGGTAAAAGATACCCCCCGCGAAACAACAACCCGGAACGGGTTGAATAATTACAACAGGTATTTTTCATCAAATTCAACATCATTTTCTTTCAAAAACCTAATAAACTCATCTCGGAAACTTTCTTTCCGGTGATGTTCCTGCTGATTCATCACGTACTTTATTACCGAATCTTTTTCTTTGATTGAAAGCGTAAAAGCACCATAGCTTTCAGCCCAATTCGAAAAATCAGGATATAAGCCTCGTTCTTTGATCCATTTAGAACTAGCCACTTTGATGTCTTTAACCAGGTTTGCCAAAGCGACCGAGGGATGCAAATCGCAAACAATATGAATGTGATCCTCAACTCCATTTATCCTGAAAAGCTTGCAGTTTTTGCTTTTCAGAATGCCCCAGATATATTTGAAAAGCTCATCATTCAGGGAATTGTGAAGCACTTTCTCGTTGTTTTTAGTATGAAATGTGATGTGGTAAAGGATTTGTCGGTAACTGGCCATAAGAAGCTGATTAAAAGTTTTTCCTGAATAAGTTACGGATTTTCTTTAAATAAACCGATCAGACCTTTACAGAACTAATGTTCAACCCGCTTCGGGGTTGCGGAAACTTCGGCTGGTATGCGATAGCCCCCAATTCTATCGGGGGTGACTAACATTGAACCCTTCGGGTTAGCTATTTTCAACGGATGCCCAAAAGCATAGGGATTCCATCTTTCAAAAAAGAGATAGATTCCATCCCTCGAAACTCGGTAGGCTTTCCAAAACTCCGAAGGAGTTTACTGTTGATCACCCCCAGCGAAACTGGGGAAGAGGAAGCCTACGAGAAGAGCCAACCCGGAACGGGTTGAATAACCCTATAAAAGCAAAAAAAT
This sequence comes from Prolixibacteraceae bacterium, assembly GCA_035353575.1. Lineage (GTDB taxonomy): Bacteria > Bacteroidota > Bacteroidia > Bacteroidales > Prolixibacteraceae > Aquipluma. The sequence goes on from DAOPZV010000035.1 coordinate 7,202, forward strand.
CCTGACAGGTTTCGAAAACCTGTCAGGATTATAACTTCGGACTTCAGACTTCCGTCTTCTGACTTTGGGCTTATTTATTTATAGCTTTCAATCGGTTCGCAGGTGCAAACCAGGTTACGGTCGCCGTAAGCATCGTCAACACGGGCTACCGGCGGCCAGTATTTGTTTTCCTTCAGCCAGGCCAGCGGAAATACGGCTGTCTGGCGGCTGTAGGCGTGGTTCCATTCGTCGGCAGTTACCACGCTCGACGTATGTGGCGCATTTTTTAGCGGATTATCTTCCTTGTCCATTGCGCCGGAAGCTACGGCCTGAATTTCGTTGTAAATGGTGCTTAGCGCTTCAATGAAACGATCCAGTTCCTGTTTCGATTCGCTTTCGGTTGGCTCCACCATCAGCGTTCCGTGAACCGGGAACGACAAGGTTGGCGCGTGGAAGCCATAATCCATCAAACGTTTGGCAATATCGCCTTCCGTAATTCCTGAAGAAGCTTTCAGGTGACGGCATTCCAGAATCATTTCGTGTGCGCAGCGACCATTTTCGCCGGTGTATAAAATTCCGTAGGTATCTTTCAAAGCATCGGCAATGTAGTTGGCATTCAAAATAGCCATTTCCGAAGCACGTTTCAGCCCGTCGGCACCCAGCATTTTGATGTATCCATAAGTAATTGGCAACACCGAAGCGCTTCCCCACGGACCAGCCGAAACAGCAGTGATTCCTACGTGTCCGTTGTTCATCACCGGGTGCGAAGGCAGGAATTCAACCAAATGTTTGGCGACGCAAATCGGTCCAACACCCGGACCACCACCTCCGTGCGGAATGGCAAATGTCTTGTGCAGGTTGAGGTGACAAACATCGGCACCAATGCGGCTCGGATTGGTCAACCCAACTTGAGCGTTCATGTTGGCACCGTCCATGTACACCTGTCCGCCACGGGCGTGAATAATTTCGCACAACTGGGTGATCGACGATTCGTAAACCCCGTGAGTCGATGGGTAAGTCACCATGAAACACGACAGCGTATCTTTGTATTCTTCAGCTTTTTGGCGCAACGCATCCACGTCGATGTTGCCGCGTTCGTCGCAAGGCGTAACCACCACCTGCATTCCGGCCATCACGGCGCTGGCAGGGTTGGTTCCGTGTGCCGACGAAGGTATCAGCGCCACATTGCGGTGACCTTCGCCCCGGCTGATGTGGTACTGACGAATCACCATTAACCCGGCATATTCGCCTGCTGCTCCTGAATTTGGTTGCAGACTGACATCGGCAAAACCTGTAATTTCAGCCAAATCGCGACGCAATTCTTCCATCATTTCGTGGTAGCCGCGTGCCTGATTTTTCGGCACAAAAGGGTGAATACCGCCAAATTCGATCCAGCTCAACGGCAGCATTTCAGTAGCTGCATTCAGCTTCATGGTACACGAACCAAGCGGAATCATCGAGTGCGTGAGCGAAATATCTTTGTGCTCCAGCTTTTTGATGTAGCGAACCATCTCGGTTTCGGAGCGGTATTTATTGAAAACCTCCTGCTGCATGTAAGCCGATTTCCGGAGATATTCGGCCTGAATGGTGCAGTTAGCAGGGTATTCAGTAGTTAACGCAAACGGTTTGTTGGCCGCTTTGGCAAACACTTCCACAATCCAGTTGATGTCGTCGAGGTTGGTGGTTTCGTCGATGCTCAGTCCCACTTCACCATTTTCGAAGTAGCGGAAATTCATTTCCAGTTCGAGCGACAACCATTCAATATCTTCGCGTTTCACGTGGCGTGGCAAGGCGAAGCGGATGGTATCGAAGTAGTTTTTATTCAGTTGGGTATAGCCCAATGCGGTAATTTCTTTTTCGAGCAACGAGGCGATGCAATGGATACGGGTGGCAATCTCTTTGATGCCTTCCGGTCCGTGGTAAACAGCGTAGAAACCGGCCATGTTAGCCAAAAGTGCCTGCGAGGTACAAATATTTGAAGTCGCTTTTTCGCGTTTGATGTGCTGTTCGCGGGTTTGCAAGGCCATGCGCAGCGCGCGGTGTCCGTTGGCATCTTTGGTGATACCGATGATGCGACCTGGCATGGTGCGTTTGAAGGCGTCTTTGGCGGCAAAATATCCGGCGTGCGGACCGCCGTAGCCCATCGGAACCCCAAAACGCTGCGCGCTACCGAAAACGATGTCGGCATCCCATTCTCCGGGAGGAGTCAGGATGGCCAGACTCAGCAAATCGGCGGCAACTGAAACCATTACTTCTTTTTCGTGGGCAGCTTTCACCAGCGATGAATAATCGATGATCTCGCCATCAGAATTCGGATATTGAACGATGGCTCCAAACGATTTCTCGTCGAACGCAAAGTCTTGCCAGTTGGTAACTTTCAACTCGATGCCGAGTGGGTTAGCGCGTGTCATAAGCACATCCAGCGTTTGCGGCCATATTTTTTCGTCCACCCAAACCACATTGGCATCGGCTTTTGCTTTGGCACGTGAGCGCGAATTGTGCATCATGATCATGGCTTCGGCGGCGGCAGTCGCTTCATCAAGCAAAGCGGCATTCGACAATTCCATGCCGGTCAGTTCGCAAACCATGGTCTGGTAATTCAGCAAAGCTTCCAAACGGCCCTGCGAAATTTCGGCCTGATACGGTGTGTAACTGGTGTACCAAACCGGGTTTTCCAACACATTCCGCAGAATTACCGCCGGGGTGATGGTATCGTAAAAACCCATCCCGATGTAGGTGTTGAATACTTTGTTTTTGGCGGCCAGAGCCAGAATCTTGCGGAAATACTGGCGTTCGGTTAAACCGTCTTCGAGGTTGAGCGGTTTTTCGAGCCTGATGTTTTTTGGAACTGTTTGGTCGATGAGTTCGTCGAGCGTTGAAACGCCAAGTTTGCCGAGCATTTCCTGAATTTCCTGATCGCGCGGACCAATGTGGCGCATTACAAATTTATCGCTTGCCATATCGTTAGAAGTATGTTTATTTTAAGGCTGCAAGTTTAGGAAGAATATCATTCACCGGAAATGATTTTTGTTGTTTTTCATTTCCGAAGCTTTGAAGGATAGAATTACTGAATGATTGATTTTATTTAGGTAAACTATCTCCAGGGAAACTTTGTGCAACGTGCACTTCGAAAGTTAAAACGCCAGCCATTACACTGGGATCGCCATCCATGATTTCTTTGGTTTGTTCTTGGTTGGCATTAAATATTGCAATGCCCTTTAAGTCAGTTTCGTCGGAAACAGGACAAACAATCGAAAGTAATCCTTCTTCCCTGAGCGCAAAGTTACGTCGTGCGTGTTCCCATATTATTGGTTGACTTTCTGGCGTGCCATACTTTGGACCACTTTTCAGTAAAACGACACTATATAGTTTTGCCTGAGAAATCATTTGCATCATCAATTCGTCGGTAATTTCTTTCATGGCTTAAGTTTTAGGTTAGGAATGGATTATTTTTCTTCTCAAAACCAATGGTTGTTTCGGGGCCATGCCCGCAGTAAACCATTGTTTCTTCGGGCAAAGTGAGCAGTTTGGTTTGAATGTTACCAACCAGTTGCTCAAAACTTCCACCCGGAAGGTCGGTGCGACCAATACTTCCGTAGAAAAGCACGTCGCCCGCAATCAATATTCTGGCTTCAGGATTGTAAAAAACAACTCCGCCTGGAGAATGGCCGGGAGCTTCAATCACTTCGAGGTACGAATTACCAAAACTGAGTTTGTCGCCTTCCTTGAAAAACGAATCGGGAGCGTCGATGGGCTCCATCGGTATTCCAAAACGGTCGCCAGAATCAACGGCATGTTCAACTAAAATGGCTTCGCCAGCATGGGCCTCAAATTGAAGTTTATATTTGGTGCGGCAATGCGTTATGCCCATAATATGATCGAAATGGCAGTGGGTATTGATCAGCCGAACGGGTATCAGTTCGTTTGATTCGATAAATGTGTCCAGTTCCCGGCGCTCGTTTTCGTAGTAGCATCCCGCGTCGATAATGACACATTCTTTGGTTTCGTCGTAAACCACCAGTGTATTCTCCTGAACCGGATTGAATGTGAATTTTTTAATTTGCATAAAATAAGTGCCTAAAGTTTAAAAACAAGTGCCTAGAGTTACGCACCTTTAACTTTAGGCACTCTGAACT
>DAOPZV010000035.1:11416-26233 GCA_035353575.1 Prolixibacteraceae bacterium
AGTTTAAAAACAAGTGCCTAGAGTTACGCACCTTTAACTTTAGGCACTCTGAACTCTAGTTCACTCCGAACTATTTATCTAACCCTTTTAACATCGGGACAAACACAAAAGTTCCGTGTGATTCTTTGTAATATTCGGTTTCGCTCGATTTCACTACAACATACATTGTTTGCTTGTCGCGCGGCCCCATCGGGATGACCATTCTGCCGCCAACTTTTAGCTGAGCGATCAACTCTATCGGGATTTCCGGAGCCCCGGCAGTAACAATAATTTTATCGAACGGCCCGTAGGTTGGTAATCCCTTGTAGCCATCGCCGTAAAACAACTTGGGATTGTATCCTATTTTGGGAAGGTTGACCTGCGCTTTCAAATATAACTCCCTCTGCCGCTCGATGGTATAAACGGTTGCCCCCATTTCGAGCAAAACGGCAGCCTGGTAGCCCGAGCCGGTACCTACTTCGAGAATTTTATCAAATCGTTCAACCTGAAGCAGAAAGGTTTGCATTGCCACTGTAAATGGCTGGCTTATGGTTTGTCCGGCACCAATCGGGAATGCCTGATCTTTGTAGGCGTATTGCAGAAAACTACTGTCCATGAAAAGGTGTCTTGGAACCTTTCCTATGGCTTCAAGCACTTTTTCGTCTTTAATCCCTTTGATACGTATTCCGTCCACCAATCGCTTTCTTAATCCCTGATGTCGTAAAGTATCCTGAAACTCCATATCAAATCTGTTTTCCCAAATTTAACCAAAGATAGATTTTAAAAGGGAAGTGGCAATAAACATTATTAACAATTGGCGTTGAAAAGTATTTGGACGTGCCCTGATACGACTTTTAATTTATTTCTATTTTGCATGTATGATTAAGCTCGGAATTTTTGGCGACCAAACAACTAATCAGCAACTTTTAACTCAGGTAAATGCCCTGCCTGAAGTTGAATCTGTTGGCATCTACTTTTCTGGAAATGTAGATATTGGTACTGATTTCGAGATGTTTTCAAGTCCCGGAAGACTGATGGAAACGTCGGATGCAATTCTGGTCTTGACAAACAAAAGCATAAGTCACGACCTTGTAAAAATAATACTTCGGAACAGCAAACCGGTGTATTTACAGTCGGTGCCCAATTTGCACATCAAAGAGATAAAAGAACTGGTTGACCTGGAGAAGGAAGCAGGAATTGTAACATCAATTTACAATCCTTTTACCTATAATCCGTACCTTAGCTTATTCGCGAGCCAGTACGATAAACCATTCCTGATAAACCTGCGGACCTGTTTTGAAAGCGCGGCAATAAAACCTTCTCTTGAGTTGCTTCTTCTTGTTACGGCGCTTAATCGAATTGCTCAAAGTAATTTTAAAAAACTCGATGTTTTTGGAATCAGAAATGTTAAAGAGCAGTTGATAATGAGTGTGAGACTTGAGTACGAAAATGGATGCGTTGCCAACTTTACGATTACACAAGAAAATGAAAATGGCCTTTGTGAAATTTTTCAGAAATCAGGCATTATTCGTTTTGAAATAGAATCGTCTTTTTATCAGCACTTTACTGTAAATACTCAGCAAATAGATGCCATCAAACATTTTATCGAACGGATTTTAGTTCAGGATAAAAAAAGCGGCTCTTTCGATGGCCTAATGCAGAGTGTGCAAATCGTTCATGAAATTAGGGAACATTTAAGGTTCAACGAAATCGTTTTTTAACATTAATAATCTACTTTTGCCGCAATATTTAAAAAAAAGGTGCGTTGGGTATTACGACGACTGAAGTAATCCTGACTAAACTCGTTTTTATGCATAAGAAATTACAAGTTGCCAGGTACCTGGTTTTTGATGTTATCGCGGCAATTGTTAGCTGGACATTATTCTTCGTTTATCGCAAAATTTACATCGAACCAATCAAATTTGGTTACGAAATTCCTGTTCAGTTCGACAGTAATTTTTATTTCGCACTTGCTTTTATTCCTTCGTTTTGGGTTACAATCTATTATATTACAGGGCAATATACCAATATTTACCGAAAATCACGGTTGCTCGAGCTTTGGAAAACGGTTATCGTTTCTGTTATAGGCGTAACTGTTATCTTCTTCCTTTTCCTGCTCAACGACTGGATTCCGGATTATCGAAAATATTATAACCTGTATTTCACACTGCTTGCGCTCCATTTCGGATTCACTTACCTTTTCAGGTTAATTTTAACTACCCGCACAATTCACCGGATTCATCAACGAATAATAGGGTTCAATACCTTGGTTATCGGGGGTAATAAGAAGGCTGTTCGTTTGTACGAAGATATGATGACGCAAAAGCGTCCTGCTGGTAATAAAATCATCGGATTTCTGACTGTCAATCAACGAGATTCCTATCCGCTGGAAAAATATGTGCCTAATCTAGGAACTTATCACAATCTTCAGCAAGTGATTAACAAGAATGAGGTTGAGGAAATCATTATTGCAATTGAATCGTCGGAACACAAGTTATTGAGTGAAATACTGACTCTTCTCGAAAATCGTACACACACCGTTTGGGGAATTCCTGATTTATTTGATTTGCTCTCGAATACAGCAAAAACGAACACTATTTATGGCAGCCCACTCCTGAAAATTTCAAACGGACTCATGCCCGTTTGGCAGGAAAATATCAAGCGATTGCTTGATGTGATCGTGTCGGTTATTGCCATCATTTTGTTCTTACCTGTGTTTTTAGTGCTGGCTATTGGGATAAAAATGGGTTCGAAAGGATCGATTTTATATAAACAGGAACGCATCGGAAAATTTGGTAAGCCATTTATGATTTATAAGCTCCGCACGATGGTTTCCGGAGCTGAGAGCGGAACACCACTCCTTTCAAGTTCTGAAGACAGTCGGATTACCCGAATCGGACAATTTATGCGGCGTACGCATCTCGACGAAATTCCGCAGTTTTTTAATGTGATAAAAGGCGAGATGTCGCTTGTTGGGCCTCGTCCTGAAAGAAAATATTACATCGACCAGATTGTGCAGATCGCTCCGTATGTGACTCATCTTCAGAAATTACGGCCAGGAATTACTTCGTGGGGGCAGGTGAAATACGGTTATGCCTCGAATGTTGATCAAATGGTTGAGCGGTTGCAATACGACATGGTTTACCTGAAAAATATCTCGCTATATCTCGACTTTAAAATATTGATTTATACAATTATGGAATGTTTTAAGGGGAAAGGGAAATAGAAATCCCGAATGCGTTTTTGATCTTAAATGATCCCAAGCTCGATGTATTGAATAATCAGTTCAATCTGCCGGTCTTCACCATATGGATCGTATTTCGTTTTCAGGTTGTTTCCAAAAATCCGGGCAACGCCTTGCCAAAACACCGCTGGTACAGATCCTTTTAATTCCTGAATAATTTCGTACGATGCCCTGTGCGTTTCGCGATCGATCAGTTTTATCAGAACGCGCCCGTCATTTATCGACATCTTTTTAAAAGTTGGCCCATACTTTTTCATCAGCTCTTCTTCTGCTTTCCTGATATACTGCCGCTTGTCCCTGTTTCTGGCATCGGTCGGAACTTCCCGCTCATATTTTTTCAGCAAAACAGCGGCCTCTTTTGCATAAGGCAATACTTTTTTAACTCGCGTAACCAGTCGCCAGTACTGCTGTTCTTCCGACTTACTTTTGAAAACACGCGGAGGGAATACACCAACTTCGGGCAAATCGATGTGTGCAATGGTATCTTTCCCTTCGATCTCGCCGGGGAGAATGATCACATTTTTTGGCCATTGAGCTTTGACCGTCTCAGTCAAACACAATCCAATTAATATCATCAGGAAAAGTTGTCTCATTCACTCTGTTTTCTGCTGCTAAGATAACGCATTGTTACTTTCGGTATTATTCGTTTTGGGCAAATTGAATTACCTCAACTCATCCTGGTCCTTCATTCTGAAAGTAATATGTTATAAAACTGAAATGATAGCAAATGGTTTACGATTCCTCTTTTGCCAATGTTTGTATCTTTGAAGCCAAAATACTTGGTTATGCTTTCTAAAGATAAAATAAAGGTTGAGGTTTGCTCTGAGTTTGGCGAACTGGAAGGAGTGATTGTTCATACTCCAGGGCTTGAAGTGGAAGAGATGACTCCTGAAAATGCAGAAAGAGCTCTGTATAGCGACATATTGAACTTATCGGTAGCTGCCAGCGAGTATTCTGTTTTTAAAGGGATACTGAACAAAGTAACGACTACTTTTGAAGTGAAAGATTTGCTGGCTGATATTTTAGCCATTGGCGATGTAAAAGCCGCTTTGCTGCGTGAAATTTGCATGAAGGAAGGAGCAATGGATATTTTCTCCGGATTAATGGAGAAAGAAGCTTCGGAAGTGGCCCGACTGCTTATTCAGGGTGTTCCCTTAGAACGCAATAATCTAACCCGTTATCTCAGCCAGGAAAGGTTTAGCCTTCGTCCTTTGCATAATTTTTTATTCACTCGAGATGCATCAATGTCCTTTGGAAATGAGGTTCTGGTTGGGAAAATGGCAAATAAAGTGCGCGATAGAGAGGCGATTATTATGAACGCTATTTTTACTCATCATCCGGCAATTGAGACAAAGACAGTTAATCCAAATACCGCTGAAAATTTACAAAATTACTCGGGCGTTTCAATCGAAGGCGGTGACTTTCAGGTTGGGCGCGAAGATGTATTGGTAATTGGGACCGGAATTCGCACAAGCACGCAGGGAATCGACTTTATTCTCGATCAAATTAAAGCCAAAAAGCAAGGGTTGCAACACATATTGGTTCAGGAATTGCCTGATACTCCTGAATCGTTTATTCACCTCGATATGGTTTTTACTTTTCTGGACAGGAATGCCTGTATGGTTTACGAACCGCTGATTTTGGGAACCAATCGTTTTCATACAATACATATTCAGGTTGATAACGGGAAAGTGAAGGATATAAGCGAAAAACAAAATCTGGTAAAAGCATTGAAGTATCTTGGAATTGACATGCAACCGGTACATTGCGGAGGAACAACCGGAGATTGGACTCAGGAACGGGAACAATGGCACAGCGGTGCCAACTTCTTTGCTTTTGCTCCAGGGAAGGTAATTGGTTACGAGCGAAATGTACACACGCTGGAGCAGTTGAGCAACAATGGATTTCAGGTTATTTCGGCTAAAGACATCTTAGCTGGGTCAAACTCAATTCCGGAAGGGAAATGTGTGATTACAATTCCCGGATCGGAGCTGGCTCGCGGTGGCGGCGGCGCCCGGTGTATGACCATGCCAATTAGAAGGAAAAGTATTTAATCATTTACAATTTATCTATTTACGATTTACCATTGAGCCAAGAAGATTGTAAATAGTAAATCGTGAAATAGTCAATATTTCAAGATGCGCAAATTAAAAAATTCGGAACTTGATCGGCTGACAGCGGAAGAATACAGAGAAGTTGAAAAAACACCAATTACGGTTGTACTTGATAACATTCGTAGTTGCAACAACATCGGTTCGGTTTTTCGTACGTCCGACGCTTTACTTATCGAGAAAGTTCTTTTATGCGGAATTACTGCTACTCCGCCAAATACCGAGATTCATAAAACTGCTTTGGATGCAGAAAAATCAGTTCCGTGGGAATATTTTGAAAAGACCGAGCAGGCCATTGGGTTGTTAAAAGAAAGTGGATACCAAATTTGGGCTGTTGAGCAAGTTGAAAGTAGCGTGATGCTACCAGATTTTGCTCCTGAAAAAGGACAAAAATATGCTTTGATCTTTGGCAACGAAGTGAAAGGAGTGCAGCAGTCGGTAGTCGATTTATGCAACGGCGCGATTGAAATTCCACAATATGGAACCAAGCATTCGTTTAACATCTCGGTCAGCGCTGGAATTGTGCTATGGGATTTGGTTTATAAACTCAGGCAGTAGTTTAACAGACAGAAGGCAGAAGTGGAATTAATCTTTTCATCTTCTGCCTTCTGTCTGTAATATTTAGCCTGATATTAAAACTCTTTTATTGCTGAAAGTTTGTTCATCAGCGAATCGCGGTGAACAGTGTAATTCTGCATGTATTTTTTATCCACCGGAAGTCCTGGTTCCGATTTTACTTTTAACGGATCAATTGGCGAACCGTTGAAGAAAACTCTGAAATCGAGGTGAGGCCCGGAGGCGAGACCCGTGGCTCCAACATAGCCAATCACCTGTCCCTGACGAACATGAGATCCGAGTCCAACGCCCGATGCATATCCGCTAAGATGCATGTAGCTCGTTGTGTAAACAGAGTTGTGCTTTATCTTCAGGAAGTTACCTCCTCCGGCTGCCTGATATGCTTTCGCAATTACGGTTCCATCGCCTATTGACATTACCGGGGTTCCGGTTGGTGCAGCGTAGTCAACCCCAAAATGAGGGCGGTAAATTTTCAGAACCGGATGGAAACGACTTGCTGAAAATGTTGAACTGATTCGACTAAATTTTAACGGAGCTTTCAGAAAAGCTTTCTTCAAACTCTGGCCTTTGTCGTCGAAATAAGCATCTTCATTATCTTGTGTGAACCGGAAAGCGTAAAAGGTTTCCTTGTTGTGGTAAAATTCAGAAGCAAAAATTCGTCCAATTCCAATTGATTTTCCATACACATAATTCTCTTCAAAAATTACGCGGAACTTGTCGCCACGTTGTAAGCCATAAAAGTCGATGCTCCACTGATATATGTCTGACAGCGACATTGCAATATTAGGATCAAGAGCCTGCTCTTCAAGAGTATTCCACAGCGACGAAGTAATTACGCCACTGGCCGTTTTTATTTGTGTAACGATTGGCTTTTTCTCCTTGTAAATTCTCAAGCTGTCCTTTAATTGGTAAACAACATAGTCAACCGGGTTGATTTCGTATATAAAATAGTCGGCTTTCGAAGCGTCTTTTTTATTCATGAAGAAGTAGAATGGATTATTGACCTTCATTTTTCTTACATCGAAAGTCAACAGCGATTTTTTAGATATTTCGTCAACTTTCGCCATCGAAATTCCTTTGCTGACAAGAATATCAGAGAGATTTTGACCTGAACGAACCTTCCCGGGAACAACGGTGAACGAATCAATCGGCAGGTTAAAAAGTAATACTGGCTTTGGCGGCTCAACTTCTTTTTCCGTGGCCAGTTTTTTCATTATTTCTTTGGTCTGGTAGTAATCAACGATGTAATAGGCTATCTGAAGTAAGACAATAAATGCAGCTACCCAGATCAGGATTTTTTTCAGTTTCTGGTATTTTTCCGGAATTCTGATTTTCGGAATTTTAAATTTCATGATTTATTGGTTTCTAATTTAGTTCCAGAGAAAAAATGATCGGCTAAAAAAGCCTCTCTGGCCCTCTATTTCTGTTTTCTCAAAAGTAGTAAAATAAAAAGTGAATGGAAATCGGAAATGGCTAATTACTTGTATTTTGCAGATTGAATATGCCGGGGTGATGGGTATAAATGCTTAGTTATTTATGCGTTACACGGCTCAAAAAATAGAGAATAATTTTTGTTAATGAATGCAAACGAAAAGCTTAACCTTTTAGCTTATCAAATCCCTTTCCATAAACGCCCATAACACTTCCCATTGATATAAACGCTTCTGGATCAATTTCCTTGACTTTTCTGAAAATGATACTGGCTTCCTTTTTTCTCACGATGGTCATCAGAATTTTGACATCTTGTTGCGTGTACCAGCCAGTTCCGTCGATAACAGTTACGCCTCTCACTGATTCGGTATTGATAAAATCTGCAATTTCATCGTATTTGGGCGAGAAAATGAAAATCTGGGCCGATGCGTTCGAACCACTCAGAAAGGCATCCAGGGTGTAAGAAACAACCGCCATCGTAACAAACCCATAAACCATCTTTTCTATGGAATGAACTAAAAAGTATGAGGAACTGATGATGATTACGTCGCAATAGAGAATGATACGTCCAGGGCTAATATTTTTATACTTATTTATGATCATGGCAATAATATCGGTTCCGCCGGTACTCCCGCCTCTTGAGAATACCAAGCCTATACCAATACCACCCATCATACCGCCCAACACGGCCGAAAGAAAGTTGTCTTCGATTAATGCGCCCGGAAAATATTCCTGAGGAATAGCAAATAATAAGGTTAGCGCGACCATATTAAATACGGTTTTCACCCCAAAATTTGGTCCCAGAATTTTTAAAGCAAAGGATATTAAAACAACGTTGATTGCGAAGTAAGTTAATCCCATCGGGATTTTTGTGCTGTAATATATCACTGCCGCCAAACCGCTAATTCCGCCACCGGTAATTTGCGCCGGAATTAGAAAAAGAGTCCAGGAAAGAACATACAAGATTAATCCGGCAAGCATAATCGTATAATCTTTTATGACGGATTTAATTTCAACTTGTTTAGCTTTAACCATGTTATGCAGTTTATTTACCATGCAAAATACAGATTTTTAATTTGAGGCGCAAAAGAACTGCGCTTTGGCGCCTAATTTTATGTGAAAAATCAGGAGAATGCAGACTTAATAAAAAATTGACATTGAAAATCAATTCGTTTGGATAAATGCCGACGAGTAAATCAAGGCGGTGATTTCGATTTTTTATACTTTTTTACTTTGATGCACCCTTAATTTTGCAGGGCATAAAACGATAATGCTCTATTTGTAGAAACGTGATCCTGCTTAAATAGGGATGAACAAATCAAACACATAAAAAGTAAATTTTTTGGCCTGAATTAAACCCGAACTCTCGGTAACGTGTGGTTCATTTATTGATAAGTGTAAACGCTAGTGGTTTCAACTGAGCTCAGAGCAATCTCGCTTTAACTTTTATTTGTTTATTCAAATTGTGTTTTTCCTATTTTTGCGGCATGATTTCATTTCCAAATGCGAAAATAAATATTGGTTTAAACATCACCGGAAAGCGACCCGATGGTTATCACAACCTGGAAACTATATTTTTCCCGGTGGGATGGAGTGATGCACTCGAAATTGCATTTTCAGACGAGTTGGCTTTTTCTGCAAGTGGAATAGAGATATCAGGTCCGCCCAAATCGAATTTGGTCATAAAAGCTTATCAATTGCTGGCCAACGAGTACAGTTTACCTCCCTTACGAATCCACTTGCATAAACAAATCCCTTTTGGCGCTGGACTTGGAGGAGGCTCGGCCGATGGTGCATTCATGCTTATGATGCTTGACAAGGCCTTTAAGCTTGATATTCAGAAGGACAAGATGGTGGAGTATGCCGCTCGCTTAGGTAGCGATTGTCCTTTTTTTGTACTGAACCGACCAACATTTGCCACTGGTCGCGGCGAGGTAATGAACCCAATTAACCTGTCGTTGAAGGGTCTTTCGTTGTTTATGGTAAAACCGAATGTAGAAGTTTCAACCGCTGCGGCGTTCAAAAATATTGTGCCACAGGAGCCAAAAGTTTCGCTTCAAAAGCTGATTTCATTGCCTGTGCCCGAGTGGAAGAAGCATATTTTTAACCAGTTTGAATTGTCAGTATTTCAACAGTTTCCTGAAATTGAAGCCGTAAAAAATCAGTTATATAGTCTCGGCGCCATTTATGCGTCGATGTCAGGAAGCGGGTCATGCGTGTTTGGCTTGTTTGTTGATCTTCCGGATGAAATTGAGGGGTGCTTCCCATCTTCCTATAAAATATTCAGGCAGAATCTTTGATCGGATAATTTTTCTGAATTTCCTTATTCTCTGCATTTTCTGTAGCATATTTCATTTGGTTTTCTGAACTACTTTTTCTCTTGCTAACCTGTAAAGTTGTAAATAAAGCAAACATGTTTTGTAAAAATATTTTACACTTTTATTGATTGTCTTGGTTGTAATTGTTTGATATTAAGGGCTCTGAATGTTTGGCATCAGAATGGCATAAACTCTATTCGAAAGCGAAATACTTATTGAGTTGAGAGCGAAATCTAATATTAAACAAATAAAAACAGACAGTTATGAAAACAACAATTAAAACATTGGCAGCATTTGGCGTATTGGTTTTATCAGGAGTAATAAGTGCAACCGGTTCTGAAAAAACCCTTGCAGCCTGCAAAATGGTAAAGAGTCTTGAGGTTCAGATAACAGCTACCTCGGCTGAGATAACCCTCGATGGAACCTCAGAATCCGTGAATTATCAAAAAGAAGCTCAGCTTGTAACCAGGTTCATTGCAGACCGGGAAGAAGCAAAAGCAATTCAAAAGATAATGAACAGATGTGAGTGTGGAGATCGTTTAGAAAGTGACTCGGCATTGGGAGCACAAGAGGTTCAAAACTACGCCCAGGAAGCTCGTGATATTTTAAAAGCGTGGGCCGACGATGCAGAAACAAAGGCCATTAATCAATTGTATGCTGAAGGTAAGGTGTTTAAAAATAGATAGTTGGTCGGTGTTTGAATTACATTAAAGTAACATCTGGCATTCTAATTAAGCTTTATTTAAGACAACTTTACCTTTTATTTAACGCTTTTGGGAGTAACTTTTGAGGTGGTTGGGAGTCTTAATAACGAAAACAAGAAGAAACAAAAAACAAGAAAAAAGAAGACATTTAAATTTAGAAGTTATGAAAACGAAAATTAGAACATTTATTACAGTTTGTGTTATAGCATTTGCAGGAATGAATGCTAACGCAATGGATAACTACAAAAATCTTAGAAATAGTGTAGTTTTTGAAGACGAGAAAAACGTGCAGGGCCTTAAAGCTGAAGAAAACCTGACGGCAATGGACGAGAAAACAGGAACAACAGAAATGGAAATGAATTTAATTCCTGATGCCATTATCGATTATCAGAAAGAAGCTGAAATAGTAACCAAAAGTATTGCAGACAGGGAAGAAGCCAGAGCAGTTCGGTCTTTATTGGAGAAAGCAAATTCAATTTTCAATTTTGCCGGCAATTCAGACGAACAAGTTTTAACTGGCGAAAGACTAGAGGCACAATTGGAAACAAAGATGATAGTCGATCAGTTAGAAGCGAAAGCTATTCAGAAGTTAGTTGAAGACGGAAGATTGTAATAGAACAAATAATTTTTTTACTCATTGGTAGTTTGGGGCTGTTCGAAAGGATAGCTCTTTTTTTTTGTACCTAATTGATTATAAGCATCAAATGGGTTTAACTTTTATTAAGATATTTTTATCTTTTATTTAACGTTCCCGGGAGTAACTTTTTGGCGTTTCAACAGTCTTAATAGTGAAAACAATTAGAAACAAAAGCACACTAGAAAACAAAACAATTAATTCAAGAAGTTATGAAAACGAAAATTAGAACCCTTATTGCAGTTTGCACACTTGCTTTTATCGGAGTATCAACTGCCAGCGCCACAGAGAATCTGGACGAGAAGAATTCAGCTACCGGCAGCAATAAATTGAATTTTTCTATTGAAAATGGAGCTGTTGAAAACGAATTGGCTGATTACCAAAAAGAGGCTCAGTTAATTATCAGACAAGTTGCAGATATGGCCGAAGCAAAAGCAACGCAACAAATTATCGGTCGAAGCGAAGCATCAATTGGCGACGCAAATGTGCAGGAAACTGAAAGTGCCTATGAAAACAATGAAATAATGACCGATTTGAAAGCAGAATCGCAGCTGATGCTAAAAATGGCTGCCGACAATGAGGAAGAAAAGGCGATTCAAAAATTGGTTGGAGAAGGAAGATTTTCAGAAAACAAATAGGTTTAGTTCTTCAAAATGATTCAAAAAGAGCTGTCCGGATTTTGGGCAGCTCTTTTTTATTTAGGCCATTGCCTTCTTTTTCTTGTTGAATTTCGATTTTTTGATTGATTCTTTTCTGGATAACAACATAGGGATAGCAACTCCGGTACCTAGAGCAATCAACACAAACATCATTTTTGCCCCGTTATTTACGGTTTCGATAAGTGTTTGAAGATAAGCATCAGCATTTTCAATATTTGTCAGGGCGATCATCCCAAGCATAAATTTATATGCAAACACCCCAGGAATCATTGGGATTACGCCTGGTATAGAGAAAATAAGAGGAGGGCTGTCTTTTAGATGCGCCAATTGAATGGCGACAACTCCGACCACTACTGCTCCAAAAAAAGAGGCAAACACAACGCTGATTTCGCAACTCATTGACGTGAATTTAATAAGGCCTCCCATTGCTCCAATGCACCATATCGGGAAAAGAGTGCGGCGAGGCACATTAAATAAGATCGCAAATCCGATAGCAGCGAAGCCTGCCCAAAATCCTTTGATTAATATTTCTGTAAGCATCATGGTTTAAATGTGTAAAATCATTCGTACTGTGAACAGACCCATCGCAATCGAGAAAGCTATAATTAGTCCGTTAATGGCGCGTATAATTCCGTTTTGAAGATTTCCTTCCAACAGATCAGTTACTGAGTTAATGAGCGGAACTCCCGGAACCAGAAACAGTACCGAAGTGGCAAATGCTTTATCAGGTTGTGCTCCAATGTGATATATTTCAGCAAGCCCGGCGATGAGTGAAGCTGTCACCGAAGCAAAGTAAACGCACATGTATGGATTAAACTTCAGTTTGGTAGCTTCCTGCCTGATAAATAAACCAATAACTGTGGCAACAAAGGTTACAAGCATCTCAATATAACTTCCACCGGCGATGCGGCAAAATGCAGATCCTGCCAAACCAACAGTGCTCAAAATAATCAAACGAGGATAATGAGGCAGTGCTTTTAAACGACTGATCTCCTCAGATATTTGGGCTACAGTCCAGCTTTGTTCCAGAACATTCCAACTTAAATGGCTTATTCCACTTACCATTCTAAAGTTCACTCCATGTGGAGAGGTTCGTTTCAGCCGGGAGAAAAAATACTGCTGGTCTTTGTCAAGAACGGTTAGCATAAGCGCCCGATGGGTAATTAACAGTTCTGTCTTATAACCCAGCCCGTTTGCAATTCGCTCCATGGTCACGCGAATTCGATTCGAATTGGCACCCGAGCTCATTAACAATGAGCCAATTTCGAGCAAGATGTTCCCTACCGATTGTGCATCCTCTTTTAATGTCTTCATCGATGTATTATTGATTTTATGTTTTTCGGGGGCTGCAAAAATATAATTTTCGTTGTTCTTCTTATCTCGACCAATCTTATCTTACTCTTAATTGTTTGAAAAGTTCACATTTTATTTATAATGATATAAACCAATTGTCAATGAACTTGTTCTACTGTCTCAATTAAAATAAGTATGCCAAAAGCTGAAGAATACAAGGCTCTCCCTGTTGAGTTGAAGGAAGTTATTATAACTAATAATGAGGAGATATCGCCGGGAGTACACTTGATCTCGTGGAAACGCAACGATAATTTTTTTGCAGGGCAAGTCGTGAAAATAACCACCAGTTTAACTATTCCGCCTCGTATCTACAGCGTTTGTAGCGGAACCAGCGATTCTGAAATCCGGGTACTTTTCAATATTAAGGAAGATGGAGTTTTAACGCCGCAACTTTCAGGCTTAATTCCCGGGATGAAAATTTTAGCGTCGAATCCTTATGGTAGTTTTAAAGACGCCGGGACTCCAGCCTGGTGGATAGCTACCGGAACGGGTATCGCCCCATTTTACAGTATGTTCCGTTCGGGTATTTCAGATAACCGGAAATTGATTCATGGCGTAAGATTTCTCAACCAGTTTTATTTCGAAGACGAATTGGAGTGGGCATTAGGCGAGAATTATATTCGCTGTTGCTCGCAGGAACAATCGTGCGATGTTTTCCCGGGGCGGGTTACCGATTATCTGAATGAAATTAAAAATCTCCCTGTTGATATTAACTATTATCTTTGTGGCAAGGCTTTAATGGTTGTTGATGTGCGCGATCTTCTGATTGCGAAAGGCGTTCCGTACGAAAACATTTTAGCCGAGATTTATTTTTAGACCTACTTTTGCCTTGATATATTTATTCTCACTATGGAAGCTCTTTTTGGAAAAACGCTCGACGAACTGACGGCTCTGGTTGTTGAACTGGGATTGCCCAAATTTACAGGGAAACAACTGGCTGAATGGTTGTATCAGAAGGATATCTGTTCGATTGACGAGATGACCAACCTTTCAAAAAAGAACCGTGATTTGATCGGCAGCAAATTCGAATTCGGGCTGACCAACTCTACCAAAGTTCAGGAAAGCATCGACGGAACAAAAAAATACCTGTTCCCGACCAAACAGGGAAAATTCGTCGAAACCGCTATGATTCCGGATGAGGATCGCAAAACGGTTTGTGTGTCGTCGCAGGTGGGTTGTAAAATGGGCTGTCTGTTTTGTATGACGGCCAAACAAGGTTTTCAGGGACAGTTGACGGCTGGCGAAATCGTTAATCAAATCCGCAGTATTCCGGAGTGGCACGAGGTAACCAATATCGTGTACATGGGCATGGGCGAGCCGTTTGACAACCTGGAACAGGTACTAAGAAGCCTCGAAATTCTCACTTCGGAATGGGGATTTGCAATGAGTCCGCGCCGGATTACAGTTTCAACCATCGGTATTATTCCCGGAATGTTAACTTTCCTGAATCAGTCTGACGCTCATCTAGCCGTAAGTTTGCACACTCCGTTCGATGAAGAGCGCAAAAAATTGATGCCGGTTCAGGTGGCTTACCCAATTGCCGATGTGGTGAAAGAAATTAAAAGCTGGGACTTTGGTCGTCAGCGCCGCGTTTCGTTCGAGTACATTGTTTTCAAGGGATTAAATGACACTCCAAAGCACGTTACTGAACTGGCCCGTTTGCTCAATGGAATTAAATGTCGGATAAATCTGATTCGTTTTCACCCGATTCCTGGAACGCCACTCGAAGGAACTGATGAGCAAACCCTGCAACTATTCAAGGATAGGCTCAACGATAAAGGGATTCTCACCACCGTTCGTGCGAGTCG
>DAOPZV010000036.1:0-26014 GCA_035353575.1 Prolixibacteraceae bacterium
TTTGCATTACTTGTTAAGCAGAGCAATACACTTATCAATTTCCCGCACAATTTTTTGTATTCGGCTTTTTGCATCTTTATTTTCTTCTTCAGAGGCAACTAGCATTTTGGCAAGCTTCAAATTTTCGTATTTCTGAACCAGCTCCTGATTCTGAGCTTGAAGTTGATTCACAGATTCTTCCAAGTCTTTAATTTTCTCTTCGACCTTGCGTTTTTCTTCTTTTAACGCCTCGTGTCTGGCTATTATTTGTTTTACCTTTAACTCGAAATTAGTCAGCAAATTCTTCTCCTGATCAGTCATCTCAATACACTTACTTCAAAAATACACCAAATAAAAATAGCTACGGTAAGAAAGTATTTCAGATAAAAATCTCAATTTCACTTCCTTGGCAGTTCATTTTTATCAGTAGAAACTTGTTTGCTCGACAAAATTAACATTTTTGCCCAATAGATGAAATTTAGAGCCTTTTTATTTCGTTTTAGATGATTGATACCTTTTCAGGAAATAAGTTTCCTATTTTCGCACATCAAACAGTGTTGCCATGAAACAGTTTTTGGTTACGTTATCAGCTATCTTATTTAGCTGCAGCATATTTAGTCAAACTCGCGAAAAGATTGATCCGTTTTACTACACCTGTCCTGTTAAAATTCCTGTTTTTTTGGCCGGAAATTTTGCTGAACTCAGGCCAAATCATTTTCACGGAGGAATTGATATTAAAACCCAGGGAAAAACCGGATTGGAAGTAGATGCTGCTGCCGACGGGTATGTTTCCAGAATTACTATTTCGCCTACCGGCTACGGGCGGGCGCTTTATATTGACCATCCGAATGGAACGACTACCGTTTACGGACACCTTGAAAGCTTTGCTCCGCAAATCGACGAATATATCAGGAATATACAGTATGAAAAGGAAACTTTTGCAATTGACCAGACTGTTCAACCCGGATTATTACCTGTAAAAAAAGGAGAACAGGTTGCCAAAAGTGGCAATGCGGGAAGTTCGGCCGGTCCTCATTTGCATTTCGAGATACGAAGGACTAAAGACGAAATCATGCTGAATCCGCTCATGTTTAACATGCCGGTAAAAGATAAAATAAAGCCACTGATCCAAACCTTGATGGTTTACCCATTGTCTGAAGATGCCAGCGTAAACGGGAAACAATCGGCACAACTATTTGAGATTTTAAAGGCACCAAATGGTTATCAGCTTAAATTAAACAAACCGATTTTGGCTTTTGGCGAAATCGGGTTTGGAGTTCAATCGTTTGATAAACTTGATGGAAGCCCGAACCAGTGCGGCATTTTCAGTTTGAGGCTTTTGATTGACAACCAGGTAATTTATTCTTTTAAGCTCGATGAAGTTCCGATTAAAGATACCAAGTATGTGAATTCACAAATGGATTACGCTCTGGCTATGAAAACCGGGCAACGGCTATACAAAACCTGGCTCGAACCTGGGAATAAACTAAATATCTATAATTCAGTTGAAAAACACGGAATATTTCAGGTAAACGACGGAAAACTACATGAGGTAAAATACGAAATCGCCGATGTGTATGGAAACCTGTCGTATTTATCCTTCAAAATTCAGTCGAAAGAGCTTAAAGTTCCCGAGATTCCAAAAAAAGGAAAGCTATTTAAATACAATCACAACAACGAAATAAAAGACGACGGCATTCGATTTTATGTGCCTGAAGGCGCATTGTACACCGACGTTGACTTCCAATACTCACAGAGGCCGGCAACATCGAAATTCTACTCGCCTGTTTATCAGTTGCACAATGCGCTAACACCATTGCATATACCTTGTAGCTTAAAAATAAAAGCGAAGAACCTTCCTGAAAACCTTCGAAACAAAGTTATGCTAGCTCAGGTTGATCCAACTTCAGGAAGAGTTTACTCTGCAACAGGAAAATACGATGATGGCTGGGTTGAAGGTAATATTAGAGTTCTGGGCTACTACGCGCTGGTTGCAGATGTCAATGCTCCCAAAATAACTCCATTAAACGGAAACGACAAAAAAGCAGTAGCTGATCCCAACACCATAAAGTTTAAAATAACCGACGACCTTTCCGGAATTGATACATTTAAAGGCACAATTGACGGGAAATGGGTTTTATTCGAATATGATCTGAAAAACAACCTGATAACTTACACGTTTGATAAAAAGCGATTTTCGTTTGGGAAAGAGCATCAATTGGTGCTGGAAGTGAGCGATTTTAAAGGCAATAAAAGCACTTACAAATCTAATTTCAGGAAATAAACTTTACAGATTTCTTTCTCAATTTCAAAAATTGAGAACGCTAACTGTTCACCGTATTTTTGTACTATTTTTGGTTCAATTATCTAAAAACAATAACTCAGAATTCGATCGATGAATTACACACAAGTCAGATTTAAACTTTCTCCTGACAGCCAGGAAAACCGGGAAATATTGGTTGCGATGCTCGAAAGCTTTCCATTCGAAAGTTTCGATGAAACAGACAATTTAATAATGGGCTATGTTCCGGGGGAAACTTTTGACGACTCAGTAATTAATGAAATAACCGGATTTTTACCGTTTTCAATCGAGTACGAAACAGAAATGATTCCTGATAAAAACTGGAATGAAGTTTGGGAAAAAAACTACTTTAAACCATTGCTTATTGGCAACCGCTGTGTAATCAGGGCGCCGTTTCACACCGAATACCCAGCGTCGGAATACGAGCTGGTTATAGAGCCTAAAATGGCTTTTGGAACTGGTAATCACGAAACGACCTCATTGGTTGCTGAACAAATTCTGGATGTTGATTTCAGTGGTAAAACAGTACTCGACATGGGATGTGGAACCGGTATTTTGGGAATGCTCGCCTCGTTAAAAGGTGCAAAAAAAGTAACAGCAATTGATATTGATGTGTGGTCGTATGAAAGTACTGTTGAGAATGCCCGGATCAACAATATAACCAATATCGATGCAAAATTGGGAAATGCTGATATTTTGGGCGACGAAGTTTTTGATATCATTTTTGCCAACATTCACAAAAACGTAATAATAAACGATCTTCCTGCTTACATGTCGGTTCTAAAGCCCGGTGGAACAATTTACTTGAGTGGATTCTACAATACCGACATGCCTGACGTAAAGAAACGCGCAGAATCGTTGGAACTGAAAGAATTAAGTTTCAAGGAAAAAAACAATTGGATTGTTTACATTTTTGAACGCCGATAATAGCTTTAGTTATCGCGCCATGAACTTTGCTTAGACACTTTCAAATCGCGTAACATTGCCGAACTGGCCGACAGCGTGAAACTGTAACTCTTGCGATCGCCGAAAGGAACGAAGTTAAATGCCATACTCCAACAATGCAACGATCGGGTGATGTTAACCGTGGTGAACGAGAATTTCATTTTCTGAACGTCAAAGTTGGTCGTCATATCCATCTGCCATTTTTCGGTTAAACTTAAATGGCCACCGAGGTTCAAACTTTGGTATATTGTTGGTTTAATTTTTCCGGCAGAATTAGGAACGTATGAGTTTGAATAAGTCAGCGAGTAGTCAAATCTAAAGCTCCACGGCATATTGAACTCGACGTATTCGTCTTCATCCGATTTTTGCTTTGGCTTTTCGGGCTCCTTCTTCTCCCCTCCTCCGGGAGGACTTTGCTTTTTATCATTCTTCTTCGAATCGAAATTCAATCCAAACGACAAATTGGCATTCGTTAAACGGCCCAATTTTCCAAGTCCGCTTTTATAATTCCACACATACTGATCCAGAACACGACCTTTATCGTTCACCATATATGGATTTAAGTTGGCGCCCATATTTACATTTATACCCTTGATTGTGGTTCTTGCCGACATGTTTATCGTGCTCAGTTTAAATGAGTCGGCAATCATGTTATATGAGGTACTCGTTGTAATATCAATGATTTTAACTTTCTTATACTGAAGCTTACTGTCTTTCTTCGTTGATATTGTATCATTGGTTTCCAACACTTTAGCCTCAATATTGTTATTCAGCGAAAAACTGATTGACCCATTTTCGCCCATTCCAGCTGAGCCAAAAACTCCTTTCTCGAAATGATTATAATACTGAATAATGCCGGACCCATCGATATAGCTTCCCCAAAAGCCATACTTCTTCTTCCCAAAATCAGGAGCATAGCTAAAGCTCAATTGTGGCGTTATTTTATGCCTGATGGCCTTTACTTTCCAATTGGGGTTACTCATTGTATAAGTACCATAAATATTGGTCGATGCACTTAAACTATACGCGTAGTTGTAGTTTCTCCTGAAAGAATAAACGGTATCGATGGCCACATTACTGGCAAACTTAGGCGAATACGTATTGTTTGGAACGTAAGTTTTGTTTATGTAGCTGGTGTACCACCTTTCAGAATAACTGAATGACGGACTTAAATTAATATATTTCAGAAGGTTAAACGAAGGCAATGTAATAGGAATATTGTGCTGCCATCCGTTCTGCCAGTCTTTAATGATTGATTTCTTGAATAACAAATCTTCTTTGACGTTGTCAATCGAGTTTTTGATATTTCCGGTATAGCTAAAAGCAATCTTTTCGTACCATTTCACCGGACCAATCCTGTTTTTTACCTTGAAAGGATTAATTTTCGAGACGTTAAATGTCATTTCAGGCAAACTCAAAGAAATTGTACTATCCTTCGAGTTTTGTGAATGCCGCATACTGATATTCAGGTTAAACGGAGTATTCTCAAACTTCTGAGAATAAGTAACGCTCGACGATTTCTGCGTTTGCAGATAAGCCTGTACCGAAGCGGCACTATTAACGTAAGAGTTTTGCTTATCGTAGGATGAAGTTGACATATTTACACTGGCAGAAAAAGTCCTGTTTGGATTGGCTTTTGAATCCTGCGAATGAGACCAGTTTAAACTGAATCCTTTGGTAACCTTATAATCAGGCAATGGCTTTTCCGAATACTTGTTCAGATTATATTTGAAATCGAAACTACCGCTATATTTGTATCGAACACGGTAATTTGTGCGAATATTTGTTCCCCAGGAGCCTTTCGAATAGATCTCGCCGCGCAAGGCTAAATCAAAATGATCGTTAGCAGCCCAATAGTATCCGCCGTCCCGAAGGAAGAATCCGCGAGATTGCTCCTCCCCGTATGTCGGGATCAATATTCCTGAAGTGTAAGTTGACGAACTCGGGAAAAAGCCAAAAGGAATCATTGGAAAGTATATCGGAAAATCTTCGAGCACCAGGTACGCAGGCCCGGTTACAATCTTTTTATTCGAAATTACCTTCGCTTTGGTCATCCTAAGATAAAAGTGCGGATGTTCGGCATCACAGGTTGTGTACTTTCCTTTGCGCATAATAAACTCATCCTTGCTGATTTTCTTGGTCAGATCACTATGCACAAACCCATCGCCTTGAGTTGTTTTAACGTCGGATATGATACCTTTTTGTGTCTCAAAATTGTAGCGCATTGTTTTCGACTCAAACTCGTCGTTTCCGTCCTTAAATACGGGCTCACCAACTATTGTTCCCGTCGAATCGGGTAAACCTTCAGCATAAACTTCTTTTCTTGCCAAATCGAGCATTATATAGTCAGCCTTCAGCTCAATATTCTGATAGTTAATAACTCCACCTTTATACATGTACATTTTCTGATTTTCAAAATCAGGAATGATCGAATCCTTTGCTGAATAGGTAATTACTGATTCAAGAACAGGTTTTTTAATCGAATCAGCGGCGGCTTTCACTGGTGTAGCAGCAATCGAATCGGCTTTTGCGATTTTAACGGTATCAGTATTTAAAACGGGCACCGGTAGCGGAACTTCCGAAATTTTACCTTGTGCCTTTTTTAGTTGTCCGTAAGAAGCAACGGCAACTAAAAGTAATATATTTGCTAGCAGATTTTTTATCAATACCACAGTCTCTAGTAATAAGAACACGTTTGATGTCCGGTGTGCAAAAATACAAATAAGGCCTATACCTAAACGTCAACAAATGCAAAATAATTTTAATATTCATATTTTTGCATCCATGTTTTACTTTTTCAAAATATAGCTTCGAACATTCTGGAATGAAACAAACGTTAACTATCAGGACCGAAAAATTTATTAAACCGACCGAGATGACAATCGCCGAACCGAAAAAGAGAGAACATTTTCATGAAATAGCTCAAATATTTAGAGGCATTTTAATTGCAGGACTGGGATTATTTTTTGCTTTAAACTGCGATGCAGCGCAGGCTCCGGGCAAAAATAAAACAATGGTTGTTGTGATCGACCCTGGTCACGGAGGAAAAGATCCTGGTGCCGTAGCCAAAGGCATCCAGGAAAAAGACGTGGTTTTGGCAATCGGGTTGAAACTCGGAAAATACATTAACGAAAATTTCCCGGACGTAAAAGTTATTTACACCCGTAATACCGACGTTTTCGTGCCTTTGATTGACCGGTCGAGAATTGCGAACAAAAATAAGGCCGACCTTTTCATCTCGCTGCATGCCAATACGTGCGGAACACCATCTACAGGAGGAACAGAAACTTTTATTCTGGGAGAAGCCCGATTGGATGAAAATTTTGATGTAGCCAAAAAGGAAAACTCAGTAATTATTATGGAAGATAATTACAAAGTTACGTACGAAGGTTTTGACCCGAATTCGGCTGAATCGTATATTATTTTTGCAAACTATCAGGAAAGTTACCTAAACCAAAGTGTATCTTTTGCCGACGACATTCAAAGGCAGTTTAAAAACCGCCTCGACAATTCGAACCGCGGTGTTAAGCAGGCTGGTTTTTTGGTTCTACGGCAGTCGTCGATGCCAAGTGTACTTGTAGAAACAGGATTTGTAAGTAATCCGGCAGATGCAAACAAACTAAAAAGTGAAGAAGGCCAGCACATTATTGCTCATTCCATTTTAGAAGCGTTTAAACGCTTCAGGGCAAAAACTCTTGGAACTCCAATTCCTAAAGAGCACATTGCCCAAACAGCTAAAGATACATCGAAGCACGTGGCTATTGCAGAAAACAAGCCGCAAACTATCAGTCAGCCAAAAACGGAAGAGCCTCAGCCTGTAATTGCAGAAAAGAAGGACTCGACTGCTGCGGCTTCAGTTATAAAAGTTGAAGAAACTCCCAAAGTTAAAAATGACTCTATTGCGCAAAAAGCAATAGTTGAAGGTGCCAGCTACTATACCATCCAGATTGGTGCCAACACTGTTCCGGTTGAACCAAACGCAGCCAACTTTAAAGGAATTAAAGATGTGAGGAGAGAAAAGTCTGACAAATATTACAGGTACTATGTTGGAAAAGAAACCTCGATCGAAAGCATTGCTGCTGTTCTAAAACAAATAAAAGCGAAATTCTCTCAGGCTTTTATTGTTTATTTCGTTGATGGCAAACGCACCATTATAAACGCAGAAACGAAATAGGCTCATACAGTCAATCTGAAAAAATTATTTGGTATAGTGCATATTGCTGCCTAGCTTTGTATTAAGGAAAACAGAAATAAACAACACATGATAAAAATTTCGAAGCATACCAAACTTGGATTTCTTGTTTTAGCGTGTCTCACAATCCTAATTTGGGGAATCAATTTTTTAAAGGGAATTGATTTATTAAACAGAAATACAAACTATTACGTCATTTATGACCGTGTCGATGGTCTGCTCGAGTCCAGTTCTGTTTCAGTTAATGGTTATCAAATTGGGCAGGTTTCCAAAATTGAATTGATAGGCGACAATTCCGGAAAACTACTGGTGACACTTTCACTGAGAGGCAATTTCCGAATTCCGAAAGGCACTTCTGCAAAAATAGTTGCGAGCGACTTAATGGGAACTAAAGCTGTAAAGTTGATGCTTCAGCCGTCAAATCAATATTATGCAGCAAACGACACCATTCCCGGCGGCATCGAAAGTGATCTGAAAGAACAGGTGAGCATGCAAGTACTTCCGCTAAAGAATAAAGCTGAAGAACTGATCGCTTCACTTGACTCGGCACTAACTGTGATTACCTACGTTTTTAACCAACGTACCCGGGATAATCTTAGCCAAAGCTTTGAGAACATCAATCGCACAGTTGCAAATATTGCATCGGCATCAGAAGAGTTGAATAAAATAATTACAAGCGGAAAAGTTAATTCGATTGTGACAAATCTCGACGGGATTACGACTTCTATCAACAAAAACTCAAAAGAGATTGGCACAATTATCAAGAACATCTCTTCCCTCTCCGACTCGCTTTCCAAGTTAAACATCAGCCCGATGTTTGCGCAGATCGATTCAACTATT
Source organism: Prolixibacteraceae bacterium (assembly GCA_035353575.1). Lineage (GTDB taxonomy): Bacteria > Bacteroidota > Bacteroidia > Bacteroidales > Prolixibacteraceae > Aquipluma. The sequence goes on from DAOPZV010000036.1 coordinate 8,259, forward strand.
ACAGGATTAAATCATATCGTCGGAAAACTCAATTCTGCTGAAGGATCAGCAGGTCAACTTATAAACGATCCGGCGCTATATCAAAATCTAACTAACCTGTCCGGCAGTCTCGACCTGCTCCTGAAGGATATAAGAAGCAATCCGAAAAGATACGTTCACTTTTCAGCCTTTAATATTGGAAAAGACGTTTATATCACGTCCAAACCAGCTTCGCCCGACGAAAAGAATAAGATCATTTACAAGGTTAGCCTTATTTCTAGCCCGGCCAAACTTTCAACAGAGTCGGCTTTGTTTAAAGAACTTGGTAAAATAGAAGAGATAAAAGCTAACGAAACATACATATACCTGGCCGGAAAAACCACCGATTTTGGAAAAATATCGGAACTACTTCAAACTGCAAAAATCAATTTTCCTGATGCCAGCGTCGTGGCTTTTAAAAACGGGAGGAGAATAAAACTTGAAAAGGCGTTAAAAAATCAAGCGAATTAACTGCAAAACAATGCCAATTATTATTGTTAATAAGCATAGAATGCTTTATTGACAAGGATTTAAATTAAAATTATTTCAAGTAATTGATTTTCAGCAGTTTAAATAAATTAAAAAAATATTAAAAAATTTATTTTTTTTAAATGCCTGAGTTTTAAACTACTTAACATTTTTCAATACAAGTCAAGCGAAAAACGATTTTTTTTTAACATTTTTTTTCCTAAAATTTGTTTCTGGGAAAAATAATCAGGGGAAATAGTTTTGTTTAATTTTAAAATATCTGGCTCCAAAATGATTACAGATCATCGTTTGGTTTGGGATCGTTGTCTGTCTATTATTCGTGACAACGTTCCAAGTATAAGTTTTAAGACGTGGTTTGAACCAATCGTTCCGGTTAACATAGATGAAGACATCTTAACGATTCAGGTACCAAGTCCATTTTTTTATGAATATCTTGAAGAACAGTACATTGACCTGCTTAGAAAAACTTTAAGAAAGGAGCTTGGTGTTGGAGCCAAACTCGAATATGTTGTTGTAATGGGCAACAACCAAACAAACTCTCAGCCTTATACGGTTAAATACCCGACTAATAACAACAGCAAAATTCAAAATAAGCCAATGAGTATTCCCTTAAAAGTTGAAGGGAAGGCTTCTATTAAGAATCCGTTTATTATTCCGGGAATTCAGAAGATTCAGATCGACCCACAATTAAGGCTTGACAATACTTTTGACAACTTTGTTGAAGGCGAATGTAACCGGTTGGCCAGAAGCGCAGGCTATGCTGTGGCTCAAAATCCCGGTGGAACTGCTTTTAATCCGTTAATGATTTATGGCAATTCTGGTCTTGGAAAAACACACCTGGCGCACGCAATTGGTATAGAAGTAAAAGAACGTCACCCCGACAAGGTTGTTCTTTACGTAAACGCAAATAAATTTCAGACTCAGTTCACAGAAGCAACCCGGAACAACAACAGAAACGATTTTCTGAATTTCTATCAAATGATAGATGTTTTGATATTGGATGACGTTCAGGAATTCGCTGGAAAAGAAAAAACACAGGAAACATTCTTCCACATTTTCAATCACTTACACCAAAGTGGCAAACAACTGATTTTAACTTCGGATAAGCCGCCAATTGAATTGAAGGGATTGGAACAGCGCTTGCTATCGAGATTTAAATGGGGACTTACTGCCGATTTACAGCAACCTGGATTCGAAACCAGGATGGACATTTTGAGAAGAAAAACATATAAGGATGGCATCGTAATTTCAGACGAGGTACTTGAATATATTGCTTCTCACATAACAACCAATATCAGGGAGCTTGAAGGAGCTTTAGTATCGCTCCTGGCACAGTCAACATTAAACCGCAAAGAGATTACGCTCGAGTTGGCCAGTGAGATGGTTAACAAGCTGGTTAAGAATTCAAAACGCGAATTGTCGATTGACTACATTGCCAAAGTTGTATGTGACTATTTTAACATGTCGGTCGATTCACTTCAGGCAAAAACAAGAAAGCGAGAAGTAGTTCAGGCCCGTCAGCTAACCATGTATTTTTCTAAAAACATGACCAAGTCGTCTCTGGCTTCAATCGGATCTCAAGTGGGGCATAAAGACCATGCCACTGTATTGCACGCCTGCAAAACGGTCAATAATTTGAAGGAAACGGATAAGGCATTCCGACTGTGCGTGGACGAAATTGAAAAGAAACTGAAATTTTAAAAAATACAAAGCAGGTCTGTTTCGATCTGCTTTTTTTATTTAAACGAATGAAATACCTGCTGCTGAGTGTACTTTGTTCCACCGCTATTTTTGTTACATTCAAGGTAACCGAGCGGTTTAAAACAAACCTCGTAAGGCTCATTTCAATCAATTACCTTGTTGCTGCAGCTCTGGGGTTCAGCTTTAATCATCATCAGGTTTCGTTTTCGGATGTCTTGACTTCAAAATGGATTCAGTTTGCGCTTCTGATCGGGGTACTTTATGTTTTGATGTTTTTTTTGATTGGCTATTCAACGCGAAAAGCAGGTCTGGCCGTTACCACCATTGCGAACAAGCTTTCTATGGTTATACCGATACTCTTTTCACTCGTTTATTTTGGCGAAAAAAATTCGGTATGGAAAACGTCTGGTTTAGTCCTGGCTTTAATTGGGGTATTTCTCACTTGCTACAAACCAATCGACAAATCGAAAAACATTAAACTAATACTTCTGCCTATCGCAATATTTATTGGATCTGGATGTGCCGACTCCATCGTTAAATACACGCAAAGTTATCACGTTCCAAACCATATGGCACTTCTTTTTTCCGCAGTGGTTTTCTTTTTTGCATTAATTGCCGGAATAATTGCCATGTTAGCTAACTCGAATAACTCCATTAAAAATACAACCGGTTCTGAAATAGTTGGTGGTATAATATTGGGAGGAGCAAATTTCGGTTCGTTGTATTTTTTTATCATGACATTGAATAACAGCAAAATAGATAGCTCAATTATATTTGGATTGAACAACCTTTGCATTGTACTTTTTGCGCTTCTTTTTGGCCTGATTTTATTTCACGAAAAATTTTCGAAGCTTAACTTTACCGGGCTGTTAATCGCCATTTCGTCTATTCTGATTTTATTAAGTTTCTGATGGAAGACACCTACAAAACGATATTAGCTCCTTCTGAAGGCCTATTTAAGGACAAAGGCAGTAAATTTATTGCTTATGCCTTTCCTGTTCACTCAGAAAACGAAATAAAAGAAATTATCCAAACTATAAAAAAAGAACATTACTCAGCCCGCCATCATTGTTACGCATGGCGATTGGGACACGAAAAATTGCACTTCAGGGCTAATGACGATGGCGAACCTTCGTCAACTGCAGGCAAACCAATACTGGGTCAAATACAAAGTTTCGATCTGACAAATATCCTGATTGTAGTTGTCCGCTATTTCGGCGGAATATTGCTTGGAGCAAGCGGTTTGATTAATGCTTACCGCAACGCCGCGTTTGACGCGATAACAAATGCAGAAATTGTAGAAAAAATAGTAGAAAAGTTATATCTGGTTGAATTTGATTATGGAGTTATGAACGAGGTAATGAAAGTATTCAAAGACGAAAAGCTACCTCAGATTAATCCGTTATTCGATCTCCGGTGCTCAATCAGGACAACAGTGAGGCTCACTGATTCTGAACGGGTTGAAGGTATTTTATCCAAGATCGAAGGATTAAAAATAAACGAATTACAATAAAAAGGGTTGTTAATAACGTTTTTATAACTACTGGTCAATAAATTACCAAATCTGATAAAAACAAACTAATTTTGGATTTTGATGGAACGCCTGATAAAACATTATTCCTGTTTCTTTGATGAATCTCATCATCAAGAGAAATTTTTTCCCAATCTGCATTATTGTTTCCATCAATTTACGATTCTGATTCACAACTTTATCCCTTTCAATGAGGAACCCACTTCAACCAACAGGATTAAAATTTCTGTTGGTTTTTTTTTTGTTTTTTCAATCCAAAAAATATGACATCGAATGAAAAAAGACTTAATTTCTATCACCGACTATTCAAAAGAGGATTACCTGCAAATTCTAAAACTTGCAGCCGATTTTGAGAAAAATCCAAACCAGCCACTACTAAAAGGTAAGGTGGTAGCCACGCTGTTTTTCGAGCCTTCTACGCGAACAAGATTGAGTTTTGAAACTGCAATAAACCGTTTAGGCGGAAGAATCATTGGTTTCTCCGACGCCGGTTCATCAAGCGTGTCAAAAGGCGAAACTCTGCATGATACAATTAAAATGGTTAGCAATTATGCCGACTTGATTGTAATGCGCCATCCGCTGGAAGGGAGCTCAAGGTACGCGTCTGAGGTTTCCAGCGTTCCGGTAATTAATGCCGGCGATGGTGCAAATCAGCATCCTACGCAAACATTGCTCGATATGTATTCGATCCTGAAAACGCAGGGAACACTCGATAATATCAATATTTGCATGGTAGGAGACTTAAAGTACGGCAGAACCGTACATTCGCTGCTAATGGCCATGTCTGAATTTAAAAACCCGGTTTTCAACTTCATTGCACCCGACGAGCTAGCCATGCCAGAAGAGTATAAATTATTCCTGAAAGAAAAGGGAATTAAGTATTATGAACACTCGGAAATAAACGAGAACATTAACTACGCTGACATTGTGTACATGACTCGCGTCCAGAAAGAACGATTCATGGATCCTATTGAATACGAGAAAGTTAAAAATGTGTACATCCTTCGAAATGCGATGTTGAAAAATACAAAACCAAATATGCGAATTCTGCATCCGCTTCCTCGTGTAAACGAGATACATACGGATGTTGATAGCAACGAAAAAGCGTATTATTTTGAACAAGCCCGCAACGGCGTTTTCACCCGTCAGGGTATCATTTCACATATCCTCAACCTAAAATAATTAACCATGAGCGATAGTTTAAAGAAAAAATTAAAACTGAAAGTCAGTGCTATTAATAATGGCACGGTGATCGACCACATTCCCTCAGAAAATCTGTTTAAAGTCATCTCAATACTTGGCCTCCAAAGCCTGAAAACACAAATAACTTTTGGTGCAAATCTGGAAAGCGAAAAACTCGGAAGCAAAGCAATTATCAAACTTTCTGATGTTTTTTTTAAAGACGATGAAATAAACAAGATCGCACTCATTGCCAAAAATGCGAAATTGAACATCATCCGCGACTACGAGGTTGTTGAAAAACGTGTGGTAGAAGTTCCAGATAAAATTATTGGAATCGTAAAATGCTTTAATCCAAAGTGTATTACAAACAATGAGGACATTACAACCCATTTCACGGTTATTTCAAAAAATCCACTGGATTTAAAATGTAAGTACTGCGAAAAAATAACCCACGAAGATCAAATTGTAATAAAACAATCAATCAAATAGTATGACAAGACCAGATTTTGGAAAAGTTTTTCAGCAAATTGAGGGAATTGTTAATGCAAATCCGAAAGACCTTTTACTACAGATATGCAGCACGTTAAAAGCTGAAGTGTATCATTACGACTGGGTTGGATTATATGTACTGGATGGTGCAAAAAACGAACTTGTATTGGGCCCATTTGTCGGAAAGCCAACTCAACACACCCACATTGCAGTAGGTAAAGGCATTTGCGGGCAAGTTGCTGCCAGTGGAGAAACAATGGTTGTTCAGGATGTAACACAAGTTGACAATTACATTTCCTGCGGACTGGAGGTGCAATCCGAAATAGTGGTGCCAATACTAAAAGACGGAAGATTTATTGCCGAAATCGACATCGATAGCCATTCCGCAGCTCCATTTACTGAGGAGGACAATGTGTTTTTAAATAAAGTTGCAGAACTTATAAAAGACCAGTTTACAGACTAAATCGCTCATCGTTAAGAAACATTAACTTGGGTTAACCTGTTTTTGCTCGTACAAACGATTTGGTTATTTGTTTTGATAGTGTAATTTACTGTAATTTTATACTACGGTAAATTACACTTCGTTTTTAATACAGAATCAACAAAACACAAATGCTTGATACGATCTACCACATACTTTTTCATACAAATGAAGCCATTTTTAGTTTGGTTTCAGAAAACGTATGGGAAGCTTACCTCCTGTTATTTTTAATCATTTTTCTTGAAACAGGACTAATTGTTTTTCCCTTTTTGCCGGGCGACGGACTTCTTTTCTCTGCGGGTGTTATTGCAGCTTCCTCTGACATGAGTATTTGGGTTCTTGTTCCATTGCTTATTGTAGCGGCAATTATTGGAAATCACTTCAATTACCAGATAGGACTTGCAATTGGCCACCGAATTGAGCACAGCCAGCGAAAGCTTATAAAGAAGTATCTCGTTCCTTCAATTGAAAAAACGAGGCACTTCTACCAAAAGCACGGAAAAAAATCCATTATTATCGGCCGCTTTTTCCCGGTAATCAGAACCTATATACCCTTTTTTGCCGGAACGGCATCATTCAACTTTCCAATTTTCAAGCAATACACAATTATCGGGTCTGTGATTTGGGTTCCCTTCTTTACGCTAACCGGATATTTCCTTGGTGAAATAACCTGGGTTAAAGATAATTTCGAGCTCATTTTTCTTGGTCTGATTGTCGTGACGCTAATTCCCTTCTTTTATGCAGCCATAAAAACACTTTTATTTAGAAAAAATTAATTTAACGACAGATTATCAGCAAAAGCCTTGATTTGTCAACAAAAAAGCTATTTTTGGTATATCAAAATTAGAATTTATGCCAAAGCTTTTTATCACGAAACCACTGTCTAAACTGATGTCGGAAGCGAAGTCCGATCAGGGTTTAAGGAAGTCATTAAGCGCGTTTAACCTTACCACCCTGGGAATCGGTGCAGTTATCGGTGCCGGTATTTTTGTATTAACCGGTCAGGCGGCCGCCCAATATGCTGGCCCTGCAATAGTTATATCATTTATCATTTCAGGAATGGCCTGCTTATTTGCAGGTTTGTGCTATGCCGAGTTTGCATCGATGATCCCAATTTCGGGAAGCGCGTACACCTATGCCTATGCTACAATGGGAGAATTTATAGCATGGATTATTGGCTGGGACCTGATATTGGAATACCTTTTTGCGGCATCAACAGTTGCTGTTGGATGGTCGGGTTATGTGGTGAGCTTTTTAAAAGACTTTGGCATAAACATCCCGGCACAACTAACTGCCGCAGCCGGAACCGTTATGGTTGATGTTCCTCAGGCCGGATGGAAGAACCTGACCCCCGAATTGACCAAGAGCTTAACTGATTCAGGAGTTATTGTTGACAGCCTCCCCCACCTGACCGGAGTTATTAATATTCCGGCAATGTTTGTAATAGCGCTAATTTCATTTCTTTTACTCATTGGCATTAAAGAATCAGCCCGTTTCAATAATCTGATGGTTGTAATAAAAGTATTCGTGATTCTGCTTTTCATTGGCATTGGGCTCATGTTTGTAAATAAAGCCAATTGGCACCCATTTATCCCTGAAAATACCGGACAATGGGGTCATTTTGGTTGGAGTGGGATCTTTAGAGCTGCCGGTGTTATTTTCTTTGCCTACATTGGATTTGATGCCGTTTCAACCGCAGCCCAGGAGGCTAAAAACCCTAAACGGGATATGCCAATTGGTATTTTAGGTTCTCTGGGTATTTCAACTCTTCTCTATATTTTCGTGGCAATAATTTTGACCGGAATTGTGAGTTATACATTACTGAACGTTGCCGACCCGATTGCTGTTGGCGTGAATGCTATGGGTAGTGGTTTGTTCTGGCTACGTCCCATAATCAAAATCGCCGCAATCGCCGGACTTAGCTCGGTTATTCTGGTAATGCTTCTCGGGCAACCTCGAATTTTCTTTTCGATGGCAAAAGATGGGCTTTTGCCGCCAGTTTTCTCTCGAGTACACCCAAAATTCAAAACACCTTATGTGAGTACATTAATCACTGGATTTGCTGCCATGATTATTGCAGGAATTCTTCCAATTAATATTCTGGGTGAGTTGGTGTCGATTGGTACTTTGCTCGCATTCGCTATTGTGTGTATTGGTGTGATTGTTTTACGTGTGAAACGACCAGATATGGAACGTGCATTTAAAACACCATTTGTACCTTTAGTTCCCATTCTGGGCGCCGGGATTTGCATCGCTCAAATGTTGTTTCTTCCTTTTGACACCTGGTTGCGTTTGATAATCTGGATGGCAATAGGTTTTGTCATTTACTTCACATACGGAATAAAGAAAAGTAAAATCCAAAATCCCGAACAATAGTTAAAAAAATAGGCTGAACACCAAAGGTATTCAGCCTATTTTTTTGTTGTTTAAGTATCGGAAGATCAAGATTGAAATATCGTCAGATTGGGGCATGTCTCCTTTGAAAATTGATAGGCTACTGATTAACTTATTTACGATCTCTTCCGAGCTCAGGTCACTCATATTCAAAAGGTTATTCTCCAGCCGGCCAGTCCCGTAATAATTATTTTTGTCGTCTATCGAGTTTATTAATCCATCAGTGAACAAGATTAATTTATCATCATAAACAAGTTCAACAGAACTGCTTTTATATGTCTTATCGCGGTATATTCCCAGCGGCAACCCGTGGCTTTTTGATAATGCATCAATCGTTCCATCTTGATGCAGAATGTATGGATAATTATGAGCTGCATTACAAAAATCAAGTTTCCCAGTCTCAAGATCCAATACTCCAACGAACAATGTGAGAAAATATTGATCGGTATTCCTGTTGCTTAACTCTTTATTTACTTCGGCCACAATGTCTCTTGATTGCAACAATTTCGCGTTCGTTTTAATTAAAGTACTGGCTACAGCCATAAATAACGACGCCGGAATGCCCTTTCCTGAAACATCGCCAATAGCAATCAACAAATGTGTTTTATCGATAAAAAAGTAGTCATACAAATCGCCTCCAACCTTTCCGGCAGGCATTAATGTTGCAAAAAGATCAATCTCCGGATGATCCAAAAATTTTGCCCTTCCTTCCGGAACAATATTCTGCTGAATATCCCTTGCTGATTTTAGCTCTTTTTCGTATCTGACTTTCTCACTTTCCGACCTGTCCTTTTCTGTAATAAGCTTTCCATATTTTTCCTGCCAGTTCTCAAGGCTATCTTTCAATATTTTAACTTCATCTTTCGTATTCTTTTTGCCTCCAGGAATCGAAGAAAATTGATAAATCGCCTCAGAAACTCTTGCCAGCGGAGTCAATACCCAACTAAAAATCAACATGTTGATAATAAATAAGAAGATGATTCCCAGCCCGCACACCCATAAGATTTTTTGAAAAATCTGGTGAATCTCCTTAAATAGCTCTGATTCAGGAATTACAATAACAGTAATCCAGTTTGTATTCACCAAACGAGCAAAATAAAACCAGGCGGGTTTGTTATTGAAATATTCGGAAATGCCATATTTGGACATACTTTGCCCCGATCTTACCACAGTCTGAATTTCCGTTTTTGTTTCTTCAGTAAAAAAGGGATTGGAATATATATTCTTTTTTAAAATCCATGTTAAATCCGGATGTGTAAGGCAAAGTCCTGTCTCATCAGCAAGAAACGCATATCCATTATGACTAATCGGAATTTGCGAGAGCATTTGCCTTATCTTTCTTAATGAAACTTCGCAATACACGTGCCCAATAATCGTTCTCGTTTCAGGCTTAAATATGGGGTACCTGTATGCTACCAGCAGGTGTGTTGTATCATTTCCGCAGTAAAATGGTTTCGACCAGATTCCGTTACCTAAACTGTCGGCTGCAAAAATAGAGTCTGAATTATTGCATCTCCGCTTGCAATGCTCCTCATTGCTACAAACAGTGAAACGTGCGTTATCAAATTCAGGAAACTCAACATGAACACTTTCTAAAATAGGATTGGCTTTAGCCACCTGTTTTAAAAGAGTGCCAATATCGTTGTGCTGATAAAAGTAAAGTGCCTGAAACGATACATTTTTTGCAATTTCTTCTGTTCCAACTGTGATTCTGGATATACTCGAAATAACAAGATTGCTTTGGTTAACTGCACCCTCTTCTATTTTGCCAATGAGGACTTTTTTTGTGAAGTGGTAATTGATATATACGATCACAGAAATAATGATTACAGCAATAACTGTGACCTGAGAATTTAAACGAAATGAAATTCCTCTTTGGCTCATTTATATGGGATGGGTTCAATGTTATATTCTAAGTTACGATAAAATGCCTTTTAATCGAGAATTTTCTCGATTTTTTTTCACAAAAAAAAAGCCGGAGCATCAGCATCCGGCTTTGATTTTTTATCTTTCCCTAAATACTAGGTGTTCATTGCGCCACAAACATTGATTACTTGTCCGCTCACATACGAAGCCAAATCAGAAGCAAGGAACAAAGCCACTTTGGCAACTTCCTCAGGTAAACCACCACGTTTCATCGGGATGGTTGCTTCCCACTGCTTACGTGCGTCTTCCGGAATTTTAGCTGTCATTTCAGTAATGATAAACCCGGGAGCAATAGCGTTGGAACGAATTCCGCGTGAACCAAGTTCTTTCGCGATTGATTTTGTGAAACCAATAATACCAGCTTTTGATGCCGAATAGTTCGACTGGCCTGCATTTCCGCTAACACCAACAACTGAACTCATGTTGACGATTGAACCCGATTTTTGCTTCAACATCACTTTCTGTGCTGCCTTGGTGAAGTTAAAAACCGACTTCAGATTAACATTAATAACAGCATCCCATTGGTCTTCAGTCATTCTCATCAAAAGTGTATCTTTCGTGATACCCGCATTGTTAACCAGCACATCCACACCGCCAAAGTCAGCAACAATTTCGCTTACAACACGATCTGTATCTTCGAAGTTGGCTGCATTCGAAGCATATCCTTTTGCTTTTACACCTAATGCAGAAATTTCTGCTTCAGTGCTTTTCATGTTTTCATCAGCAAATAGATCGGTAAATGCAATGTTACAACCTTCTTCAGCAAATTTGAGAGCAATGGCTTTTCCAATCCCTCTCGATGCGCCAGTTATTATGGCCGTTTTTCCTTCAAGAAGTTTCATGTTTATTGATTTGATTTATGATTTTCAAAGTTCGGACAAAAGTAATAAAATATGCGGATATGGCTTTTTTGACAATATTTATTCGTTTTTTTGATTCGAAAATATTAGATGTATATGGAATTTTAAACTCTTATTTTCGAAATCTCAACAAACTCTGGAAATTAGTTTTTAAACTATTCAGACGCCAATTTTAGTTGAACTTCATTATCAGAAAAATGACCGTTGCCCGGATATATGTGCTGTTTTATAAAAATGGAACAATTGTCAAAAACGACGATTTGTACACTCCGTTAATGGCTGGTAACCATAGAACCAAGAATAAGACTGGAATTTCGGGAGATAATACAGCAGACAATATTTCTGAAAAAAATAAGTATTACAGCGAACTTACGGGACACTACTGGATTTGGAAAAACACAGAGCAAGAGATTGTTGGAACGTGCCATTACCGGAGGTTTTTCGCGGGAAGGAATGAACCTATAATTTACAGAATAAAACGGCTTTTTTATTATCCTGTGGGATTGTACAAGAAAAGAGCGGGATTGATTTACACAAGCAGGGTTAACTTCTGGGAAAAAAGAATACTCGGTAAAGATCAATTACTCAACCTGCTTGAGAAATACGATGCAATTCTCCCCCAGCCCAGAATTTTGAGATATTCGGTGAAAGAGCATTATCGCCGATACCATAATCTAGATGATCTGAAATTATTGGAAGCAATTATACTGGAAAAACATCCGGAATATTTACAAGCCTTAAATGATGTTATGGAAAGTAACCAACTGTATGCCAACAACATGTTTATCCTAAAAAATCAACATTTTCAGGAATTTATGAGTTGGTTGTTTGACATCCTTTTCGAGTTCGAAAAACGAGCCGTCCTATCAGATTATGCTGGTTATCAGGAGCGGGTTTTAGGCTTTATTGCTGAACGACTTCTCAACGTTTGGTTCAGAAAAAAATCGATGAACTGCCTTGAGCTAAAAGTCGTTTACTTTAAAAATCTGAAATTTGAATAGAGCAGGAGAACTAACCATACTGTTTTCAATTCAAATAATGTAATTTTGGCTGGTAATTTTTATAGAAATGTACGAACAGTCAACTATTTGTGCCATAGCTACGCCACCGGGAATGGGTGCAATAGCAACATTGCGGATATCAGGAGAACAAGCAATTGAAATTGCCGATAAAATTTTCCATTCCCCTAAAACCGGGAAAACCTTAACTCAGCAAAAAGCAAATACTCTTCACTTCGGGACAATTTCAGATGGAACTGAAATCATTGATGATGTTGTCATTTCGCTATTTAGAGCGCCTCATTCATTTACCGGCGAAGATGTTGTCGAAATCACCTGTCATGGATCAACGTACATTCAACAGCGAGTTCTCCAGTTACTTATTTCTAAAGGCGCCACAATGGCCCGGCCGGGAGAATTCACCCAGCGTGCTTTTCTGAATGGCAAGATGGATTTATCGCAAGCAGAGGCGGTGGCCGACCTGATTGCTTCAACCACCAGGGCAGCCCAAAAAGTTGCGATGCACCAAATGCGTGGCGGCTTTTCAGGAGAACTGACAAAATTAAGAGCCGAATTATTAAATTTTATTTCGTTGATTGAATTGGAGCTCGATTTTAGCGAAGAAGATGTTGAATTTGCTGATAGGGCTCAACTAAAGCAGCTGGTCTCGAGAATTGAAGAAATATTGCGGAAACTGAAAGATTCATTCCAACTTGGTAACGTGATAAAAAACGGTATTCCGGTTGCCATTGTGGGCGAAACCAACGTTGGAAAATCAACCTTGCTAAATGCCTTGCTAAATGAAGAAAAGGCAATCGTTTCTGATATTCACGGCACAACCAGAGATGTTATCGAAGATGTAATTAATATTCACGGCACAGCGTTCCGTTTCTTCGACACAGCCGGAATACGGGAAACAACCGACGAAATTGAGACAATGGGGATAAACCGTAGTTTCAAAAAGCTCGACCAGGCTTCCATCGTTATTCTAGTTATTGATACTCTGAATCCCTTTGATTTGATTCGGTCCAGAATTGAGAAAATAAGGCAAAGGATATCAGGACAACATGTGATAATTGCCGCCAACAAAGTTGATCGCGGAAATAGTGATACAATAGCTGCATTAAAGAGTTTTCAGCTACGGCAAAATGAAAAAGTAGTTTTCATTGCTGCAAAGCAGAAAACCAATCTCGATGAACTAATTGCAGCGATGCAAACTGCGGTAAAACTCGATTTAGTTGATGAAGACGCCGTTATCGTAACAAACCTCAGGCATTTTGAGGCTCTTGCCAAAGCGTACCAATCAATTATCCGGGTTCAGGAAGGACTTAATACAATGATTTCAGGAGATTTCCTGGCGCAGGATATCCGGGAATGCCTGTATTTTCTGGGAGAGATTACAGGGCAAATTTCTACCGACGAAATACTCGGGCATATTTTTAAGAATTTCTGTATCGGCAAGTAATCATTGATAATCAACAACTTACAAATACAGTTATTTATCACTAAGTCGCTATTTTATAGCGACTTTTGTTTTTTTATTATACTTCTTAATAATTGATATTAAGCCATTTTGATACATATTTTGTATCGTATTTGTATCGTGTTTCAAAAAAATCTTATATTTGTAATTATTTAGTCATAGATAGTACATGATTGGAACACTATGAAACATGGTGAAACACCATGAAACAAAATTCGGAGAGTTTATGAACAGTGATACTAGAATTCAAAAGAGGTGCGAATGGTGTAGCAATTTATTTATTGCACAAAAACTGACTACACGTTATTGTTCTCATGCTTGCAATTCGAAAGCTTACAAAGCAAAAAAAAGAGAAGAGGCTATAAAAAGATTTGATGAAGAAGCAGGAAAGCAATATAAAATGACAGGAATCAGCTATGCAACTATTCAGGAAATAGAGAGGATAAGCAATACCTATGAAAATATAAAGGACAAAGAATACCTTTCTGTTTCCGAAACGGCTTTCCTGCTAAGTGTTGGAAGAACAACTATTTATCGTTATTTGCATGATGGCACATTGGCAGCATTTCAAACGAATGGCAAAACTTTTATTCGAAAGATTGATATCGATGCTATGTTTGATAATTCGGAGGAATACAGAGCCAGACCCCAAAAAGAAAGAAAACCTGTTACTGAATTTTATACCATTGAAGAGATAAAAGAAAAATTTAATGTCAAGGAATCGTGGATTTTTAGAATTGCGAAAGAAAATAATGTTCCAAAGACCTTAGTCAGGGGTAAGTCTTATTTCAGCAAAAAGCATTTCGACCGATACTTTGAAAAAAAAGGTTTTGAAAATATACACCTGATTGAAGAATGGTATAGTGTGAAAGATATTCAAGATAAATACAGCCTTTCGCTTCCTGCAATTTATAGTTTTGTTTCCGAAAACAATATTCCCCGGAAAAAGGATGGCCGGAATGTGCTGTATTCAAAAAAACATTTTGATGAAGCTAAAGAGTATGTCAAGCCTGAATATTATACGGTTGAAGAGGCTATGAAGAAATACAATCTGACCCGCGATTCTTTGTATCATCATTTGAAATATCATAATATCCCCAAAGAAAAAGAAGGTAGATATATCAAAATATCAAAACCTGAATTAGATAAATTATTCGCTATATCAATCACATTATAAATGACAACAATCTCCAAGGTAACATTAAGAAAACGACCTGTTGCAGGTGCTAAGGAAAGCCTGTATTTAGATTTCTATCCGCCGATTCGTGATCCGTTCTCAATGCGAATGACACGCCGGGAATCATTGGGCATCTATATCTATTTAAAACCGAGAAATGAGATTGAACGAGAATTCAATCATGAAATGATGATGAAAGCGGAAGTTATCAGAAGCTTACGGGTTCAATCACTTATAAATGAAGAGTTTGGTTTTCTGGACAAAAACAAGAAGAAAGCAGACTTTCTCTCCTATTTTGAGTTGAAAGCAAAAAAGAAAGATCAAAAGTGGGAAAAAGTATATATGCACTTCAGCAATTTTGTAAAAGGCAAATGTACTTTTGGAGATGTTAATGTGGAATTGTGTAATAAGTTCAGAGATTATCTTCTCGATACCAAGCAATTGGTGCACAAAGACAATAAAATATCACAGAATTCAGCAGCCGGGTATTTTTCAACATTCCGGGCATTATTAAAAATTGCCTATAAAGAAAAATTCTTCCGGGAAAATCTTAATGATTATCTGGAATCTATTGAAACCACCGATGTCAAAAAGGAATATCTCACTTTAGACGAAGTAAAACTACTGGCCTCTACCCCATGCGAGATTCCGGTACTTAAATCAGCTTCTTTGTTTTCGTGTTTGACCGGATTACGGATAAGTGATATATTAAATCTGGAGTGGAACAGCATTGTACCTGCATCGGAAGGTGGCTACTGTATGCGAATCAGAACAGAAAAAACAGAGACAGAAACCACATTACCTCTTAGCGAAGAAGCTATGGAATTATGCGGCAAACCTAGCGAGGGAAAGGTTTTTAAAGGGTTGCAGAAATACATGACTCATCAACCTTTGAAAAATTGGATTAACAGCACAGAAATAACAAAACATATTACTTTTCACTGTTTTCGCCATACTTTTGCTACTTTGCAAATTGCTTTGGGAACTGATATTTATACTGTAAGTAAAATGCTTACACATAAAAACGTCACAACAACCCAGATTTATGCTGATTTGGTAAGTTCTAAAAAACGAGAATCTGCAAATAAAATATCATTGAAATAAGAGTTGATGAAAAAAGACGAAGATCAAAAATTTGAGTTGGTTATAATCTACATGTTATGTGGATGTGCAGGCATTGTGATTGCTGCATTAGCCCGATTGTCTGCATTGAAATTAGGTTTAGATGTTTTCACAGCCAACCTTGTCTTTGTTGTTTTCATTGCAATTGCAGTTAGTATTTTTCTCTCGATTCAGTTGACAATTAAGAACTTGATGTTCCCCTGGATAAAAAAGCTAGTATTAAAAACACCGCGTTTCAATAATAAAAAAGAGGAAACGACACCTTTGGAGGAGATAAATATCATTGAGGAGGAATCTGTCCCTTCTTTGAATGATTGGAGAAACGAACAACTTCTCAATAAAGCGGAGGAAAAGAAAAGAAAATTAAAAGTGGCGCTTCGTTATTCAAAAAAGACTTTTGTATCCTACACTTCCGATGAACAGATTGATATTCTTTGTGAGGACATTATTCATTACGCTAATAAATTGGATTTAAACAACTTAAAACCAGTCATCATAAAGAGTGATTTATCGACACTCGATCTTTTGCACTTTGGATGGAACATCTGGAATCACTTCAGGATAAGTAACCAGCATAATGCTGCCTATTTTTTGAAACTAGTATTTGCCATTCCATTAAAAGATATGGAAGTAGAAACCATCAAAAAACATCTGAAAGATGATGAACTTAAAGGAATCATCAAGATTCAGGAAGACCTTTTGAAATAATCGCAGCTATCTATCATCAATAATCAGTGTTTTTCCTGTGTTCTTATTGTGTTTTTCCTGTGATGTAAAACACAGAGAAAACACATCGTTTGTTTGCACCATAACAATCAAAAACAATAGTTATGAATGCAAACGAGATTTCTTTTGAAAATCTGCCAAAAGCAGTTGCACACTTGGTGGACGAAGTAGCTGAGATAAAATCATTAGTACAAAAAGGGCAAACCCCGCTCCCACCTAAACGAATTCCCATTGGAATTGAGGATGCCTGTAAAATTATTGGTAAAGCCAAGCCAACCGTTTATGCTCTTGTCCGCAAGCGCCTGCTTCCATGTTACAAGAACGGTAAGAAACTTTATTTTTTTGAAGATGAGTTGATGGCCTGGATCGAGAATGGTCGAAAGAAAACTGTACATGAACTTACTGCGGAATTAGAAGCCTCAGTGCATAAAAGACCATCTGGGTTTCGGAATCGATAAGACCACAAGCATTAAACATCCTCAATGGAAAAAGGAAATGTAGATAAGTCTGCTTCATCGGTGAATATTTCTGAGCTTTGGCAAAAATCCCGGCTTTTAATAACGGATGAGTTTGTTTCTCCGCCTGTAATTGTGAAGGTGGACGATTCAATCATTTGTACTTTGGGAAATTTCAGTGCATCTACTGGCAAAGCCAAGAGCAAAAAAACATTCAATGTCTGTGCTATTGTTGCGGCTGCTTTATCCAACAGTACGGTGTTGAATTATTCAGCCTCTCTGCCAGAAGGTAAACGCAAAATTCTGTATGCCGACACCGAACAAAGCGCTTTTCATTGCCTGCGAACATTGAAACGAATCCTGAAACTGGCCGATCTTCCTTTAGACCAGCAACCTGATTCTTTGGAGTTCCTTTCTCTTCGAAAGTATTCCCCGAAAATACGGCTGGCCATCATCGAAGAGGCAATCTGCCATACAGAAGGTTTAGGGCTTGTGATCATTGACGGAATTCGCGACCTGGCTTACGATATTAATAGTCCGGGCGAATCAACCGATTTGATTACTAAACTGATGCAATGGACAGATGAACGGTTGGTACATATCCACACGGTTCTACACTTAAACAAAGGGGATGACAATACGCGCGGGCATCTGGGGACGGAACTGAATAACAAAGCTGAAACCGTTTTGCAGGTAACCAAAGACGAGCTTGACAAAGACATCA
>DAOPZV010000037.1:0-25810 GCA_035353575.1 Prolixibacteraceae bacterium
TCGCCTTTGCCATAAACCGGGAGTGGCTTGTTGTGCTTGATGTTATTGATGAACAACGGGATCAGCTTTTCAGGAAACTGGAACGAACCGTAGTTGTTCGAGCAGTTGGAAACCACTGCCGGAATTCCAAATGTATCGTGGTAAGCGCGCACAAAATGGTCGGAACTGGCTTTTGATGCCGAATATGGGCTATGCGGATCATAGCCGGTTTCCTCGGTAAACATGCCTTCGCTGCCCAGGCTACCATATACTTCGTCGGTTGAAATATGGTAGAAACGTTTGCCTTCGGTATTGTCTTTCCAAATATGGCGGGCGGCATTCAACAGGTTTACCGTTCCGATTACATTGGTGAATACGAACTCGGTAGGATTGCTGAT
The DNA here is from genome assembly GCA_035353575.1 of Prolixibacteraceae bacterium. Classification (GTDB taxonomy): domain Bacteria; phylum Bacteroidota; class Bacteroidia; order Bacteroidales; family Prolixibacteraceae; genus Aquipluma. The sequence continues at coordinate 378 of DAOPZV010000037.1, forward strand.
CGAACGGTCAACATGCGACTCGGCCGCCAGGTGGATTACCCCGTCAAATTGTCTGTCAACAAATAACTTCAGGATAAAATCTGCATCAACAATATCGCCTTTTACAAACTCATAATTGGTGTGGTTTTCGATATCTTTCAGATTGGCCAAATTGCCGGCATAAGTCAATTTGTCGAGATTAACAATTTTATAATCAGGATATTTATTTACAAACAGCCGGACAACATGCGAACCAATAAATCCGGCGCCACCGGTAATCAGGATTGTTTTCATTTAATTTTAGCTTTATTTTTCCTATTGATCAAAAGTAAGTAATTAAGCCGAAAGAATAAATACATATTGTGAGTTGAACGAACAGAGTCAGATTTTATTTCTCGTTTAAACCAGAGTTCACATGATAATTTGATGGCAAAAACTCATTTTGTTCGTTACACAATTTTATTATCATTGGGTACGAATTTTAATAATAAATATAATACAATGAGATTTAAACGATTAGGGATGTTTTTGTTGGCCGTTTCCCTTTTGGGAAACGTTGTGAAAGCCGATGAAGGCATGTGGATGCTCCCACTTATTCAAAAGCTGAATATTAAAACCATGAACAATATGGGCTTTAAGCTTTCAGCTAAAGACATTTATGATATCAATAATTCGAGCTTAAAAGATGCTGTATTGATTTTTGGCGGCGGTTGCACTGCCGAGATCATTTCGAAAGACGGACTCGTTTTGACTAACCATCATTGTGGCTACGGATCTATTCAAAAGCTGAGCACTGTTGATCATGATTATCTGCAGGATGGTTTTTGGGCAAAAAGTCGCGAAGAAGAAATTCCGGCAAAAGGGTTAACTGTTACTTTTCTTGATCGCTTTGAGGATGTTACCTCTCAGGTAACTTCAGCATTGGCTTCGGCTGGCGACTCAAAGTCGAGGGAGGAAGCTCTTAAAACGGTTTCTGATCAACTTGCAGCAAAGGCAATAGGTGACAATAAATATTTGAAAGGCAGAGTCATGTCTTTTTACGGCGATAACCAATATTATTTGGTGATAAGCAAAACTTATACTGATATTCGCTTTGTTGGAGCGCCTCCTTCTTCGATTGGTAAGTTTGGTTACGACACCGACAATTGGGTTTGGCCAAGGCACACTGGCGACTTTAGCATGTTCAGGATTTATGCTGACAAAGACAATAACCCAGCAGAATATTCCAAGGACAACGTACCACTTAAACCCAAAAAGTTTTTGACTATTTCACTGAAAGGGATTCAGCAAAACGATCCGGCGATGATTATGGGTTATCCGGGGCGCACAAACCGTTTCATGACTTCGTTTGAAGTAAAGGAAACAAGTGAAATAACCAATGCAATTACCATTGAGGTCAGGGGAATTCGCCAGAATATTTTGATGAACGATATGCTTGCTGATCCAAAGGTTAGACTGCAATATTCGAGCAAATATGCAGGGTCGTCCAACTTCTGGAAGAAAGCTATCGGAATGAACGAGACTTTTAAAAAGTTAAAGGTGTTGGAACGGCGGGCTGCTGACGAGAAAGCATTTCAGGAGTGGGTTGCAGCCGATCCTAATCGGGGCGAAAAATATGGAAATGCGCTTGCAGATGTAAAAACTGCGATAGAAGGACGAGCTAAATTGCAATACACGTTGAAATATTTTACCGAAGCGCTTAACTCGATAGAACTTACAACAGCTGCTCTTCGGTTCGCACCAAAGCCGGAAACGGAAAAAAGCGACAGGCGAGCAGGAAGGGGAGGAGTGAGCGATCCGTCAGAGTTTTACAAAGATTACCATGTGGCTACCGACATTAAAGTAGCTAAGGCAATGATTAAAATTGTGAAGGAAAAAGTTCAGCAAAGTGAATTGCCCGATTTCTACAAGAAAATTGAATCCGATTTTCAAGGAAATATTGATGCTTATGTTGATGATATGTTTAAACGCTCCGTATTTGCGTCTGAAGAGAAATTAAAAGAAGCAATTTCCGGCGATAAAAGCGTCATCGAAAATGACCCGGCATACATCGCGGGCAAAAATATCTCGGAAACAATCGCTAAATATTTTAAAGACATTGAAACCTATCGCACTCAATACGCCAAAGGGCAGAAACAGTACATCGCTGGTACGCTTGAGATGAAAGAAGGAAAGGCCATGTACCCCGACGCAAATTTCACGATGCGAATGACCTACGGGAAAGTGTTGAATTATTCGCCTAAAGATGGTGTCATTTTCGATTATCAGACAACCCTCGATGGCGTAATGCAGAAGGAAGATCCGAATAATTGGGAGTTTGTTGTTCCGGAGAAACTTAAACAGCTATATAATAATCAAGACTTTGGACAGTACGCTTTAAAAGACGGTCGCATGCCGGTTGCATTTTTGACGAATAACGACATCACTGGTGGCAACTCTGGAAGTCCTGTTCTGAATAAAAATGGAGAATTGATCGGAACGGCGTTTGACGGAAACTGGGAGTCGATGAGTAGCGACATCATTTTTGAACCAAAATTTCAACGTTGTATTTGCGTTGATGTTCGTTACACCTTATTTATTATGGATAAGTTTGGCGGGGCAGGCTACCTGCTTAATGAAATGAAATTTGCGAAATAGAAAATCTGTTCAGTTATAAATAGAAAAGGCCAGCATTGCTGGCCTTTTCTATCATGTTATGGTTACTCAATTCCTCTAACCTTTTTTTCCCAGAGCCACGCTGAAAGCATTGTCTCTTCCAGCCCAATCTCAGCTTTCCAGCCTAATTCTTCGTTGGCGTATGTTGTGTCCGCCCATATTTTTTCAATATCGCCAGCCCGTCGCCCAACAATGCGGTAATTCAATTTTACTCCCGACACTTTTTCGAAAGCATGAACAGCTTCGAGCACAGAAACACCGTTCCCGGTACCTAAATTGAAAATTTCATAACCTGCTTTGTTTTTATTCTCGACGAGCCTTTTCACCGCAACAACGTGTGCTTTTGCCAAATCAACAACGTTAATGTAATCGCGAACTGCTGATCCGTCAGAAGTATCATAGTCGTTACCAAAAACTTTAAGTTCTTCGCGCAAGCCAGCTGCTGTTTGCGTTATAAAGGGAACCAGGTTCATTGGAACGCCCAAAGGTAATTCGCCAATCAAAGCAGTAGGATGTGCACCAACCGGATTAAAATAGCGCAATGCAATTCCTTTTAGCAGAGGGTAGGCATGTATCGTATCACGCAAAATATCTTCATTAACACGCTTTGTATTTCCATAAGGTGATTCGGCATCTTTTCTTGGAGTTTGCTCGGTAACCGGAAGCTTATCTGGCTGGCCATAAACGGTGCACGAAGATGAAAAAACAATATTTGCTATGCCGTATTTCAATTGGCATTCAAGCAGGTTTACCAATGAAACGATATTATTTCTGTAGTATAATAAAGGCTTTTCAACCGACTCACCAACGGCTTTTGACGCAGCAAAATGAATGATTGCTTCAATTTTAGGGTACTTTTCAAAAAAAGCAGATAGCTTTTCAAGGTCAGTTAAATCAAATTGTTCGAATTTCGGACGTATTCCGGTAATCTTTTCAATACCGTCAAGCACATTGATGCTTGAATTTGAGAGGTTGTCGATGATGATTACTTCAAAACCAGCATTTTGAAGTTCAACAGTGGTATGAGAACCGATGAATCCGGTGCCGCCAGTTACCAAAATTTGTTTCATGTTGAGAACTTGTTTTTTGATGAGCTGCAAATTTATGAATTAGCCACGAGAATCAACGCACGTAACTTAAAAATGAACTGAAGGAAAGAATCTGTATAAAAGAGTTTAACTTCAGAAAAAATAGACTGAGAAGTTATGTGAATGAATATCCTGGTTTTCTTGAACTTAAAATCAAAGCGATTTATTATTTTCATAATGTTACAATAATTGTTGAAAACTTTGCATTGAACCGTTGTCGAAAATTCTTAATTTTGACTGTTTAAACAACGAACACGTGGAAATTAGTCAGTACATTAAAGAGATTCTGCTTTTGAATGATTGTGTGATCATTCCGGAGTTTGGCGGGTTTATTGCTAACTACAAACCGGCAAAAGTTGAGAACAACCAGTTCTTTCCGCCATCAAAAGAAATAGCCTTTAATAACAAGCTGGTTTCCAACGACGGGTTGTTGGTAAACTATATTTCAGACGTAGAAGGGATCAATTACTTTGAGGCAAAGCAAAAGCTTGACAGCTTTGTTGAGGAAACTTTGCTCAACCTCGAACGAAACCGTAATGTTTACTTTGAAGGGATTGGCTATTTGCATTATGATTCGAAAGAAAATCTGCAGTTTGAGCCACAGCTTAAGGAAAATCTGCTGGTTGACTCTTATGGATTGCAAAGTTTCACGTTCGAAAAGCTCTATCAGAGGCAGATGCCACAACCTGCTGCTCGTATTGAGATGAAAGAACCTGTTCCGGTTATCTTTCAGAAAAGAAAAGCGAGGAAGCTTGCAATTGCTATACCGTTGTTGATTGCAATGGCGCTAATCCCGATGAAACACAATAAAGAGTATTTCTCGAAATCTGATATGGGTTTGTGGGAAGCAATCACACAAACAGCTCCGGTGCCATCGGCGCAACCGAAGGAAGAGATTGTTCAGGAAACTCCGGCACCTGTAATTACAGAACAATCACAAGAGTTGAAATATTTCATTATTGGTGGTAGTTTCAAAAGTGAGGAGAACGCTAATAAATACATCGAACAATTGAAAGCTAAAGGATACACAGGAAAAAATCTGGGAGTATTCAAGGGCTTGAACCGTGTTGCCATGATTGGTTTTGCAACCATGGAAGAAGCTCAGAAAGAACTGAATTCGATGCTTACTCAAAATCCTTCTTCCGGCGTTTGGATTCATGTAGCCGAATAATCTGCGGCATTTAGCTTGATTTTTTTAGTTTTCTAAACTGAGTTTCGTGTAATTCGGGTTATGCGAACGATGTTTTATTTTGCTTTTCAGCGCAATCGTTTATCTTCGCAGAATTAATAACACGATTTTTAAAATCAGTAACACGATGGCTGTATCCAGATTCGGTGTTTCGTTAGAAGAGGAATTGCTTGTTGCGCTCGATAAGTACGTGGCCGAGAACAACTTTGCCAATCGTTCGCAAGCGATTCGGTTTCTGGTTGAGAAAAATCTGGTTGAACACAAGTGGAAATGCGACAATATTGTTGCAGGAGCTGTTGTATTGGTTTACAGTTGCCACAAAGCTGAGATCAGGAACCGATCTGCCGAAATTCAGTATCAATATCGCGATGCTGTTATTGGGCTTCAACAGTTTAATTTGAACGACGAAAATTGCATGGAGATTATAGCCATTAAAGGAACATCATCCCGGTTAACGGAATTGTCGGATAAGTTAATTAGCATAAAAGGACTTCGGCACGGGAAGCTGGTAATGAGCCGGACAGAATAAATTTTTTTACCCGAAAAGTAACACGAAAATATAAATTAGTAATACCAATTTAAACTTAATATAATGAATTTTAAATCTGTCGCTTTTTTGTTGTTTATAATATTTGCTGGATTAGATGTTATCGCACAGGTTAAAAATATCGCAAAAGATACGCTTCATATTGAGGAAGTTGTGGTAACCGGATCGCCTGTAAAAATTAACAGGGACAACGTGCCTATGTCGGTTTCGGTGGTTTCACAGGCTCAGTTGAGTGAAAGCAGCGAGTCGGCAGTGCTACCGGTTTTGAGTGGACAAGTCCCGGGGCTATTCGTAACCGAAAGAGGCGTTACCGGATTTGGTGTGTCAACTGGTTCTGCTGGTCAGATTACGATTCGTGGAATTGGTGGAAATCCTACGACTGGCGTGTTAATGCTTATTGACGGGCATCCACAATTTATGGGAATTATGGGACATCCACTTCCAGATTCTTACGTAACTTCAGATATAGAGCGGGTGGAGGTTATTCGAGGTTCAGGTTCAGTACTTTATGGATCGAATGCAATGGGAGGAGTTATAAATTTGATCACTAAAAAGCAAGAAAAAGATGGTTTTCACGGTAACTCACGATTAATGTATGGAACATTCAATACACAGAAATATATGCTTTCAGGAGGTTATAAAAAGGATAAACTAAGTGTTTATATCTCTGGAAATCACGACCAGACTGACGGACATAGGGCGAATTCTGATTTTAAAATCAGCAATGGTTACAGCAAAATAGGTTATGACGTAAATGAGCATCTAAAACTAGGTTTGGATTTTAGTCTGGCGAAATTCAAATCACAGGACCCTGGTCCCGACACTTTGAATGCAAAAAAAGGCGAAGCAATTGATATTACCCGTGGCTATGGGTCGTTCACTGCCGAAAATGAATTCGGTAAAGCTTCTGGGGCAGCCAAGTTGTTTTACAATTTTGGGGAGCACAATATCACAGATGGCTTTCATTCCACCGATCACAACTACGGACTCAATTTATTCGAAGCATTTAAACTGCTTGAGGGTAACACAGTTACCTTAGGTTTTGACTACATGAATTTTGGTGGGTTGGCGGAAAATCTGAAAGCAATGGGTGGCAAAGGAATTATTTTTGCCGACACTGCTGTTTACGAACTAGGTTATTACGGATTTGTGCAACAAACTTTTGCGAAGAAACTTACAGTAAACGGCGGGCTGCGTCTTCAGCATAACCAGGTTTATGGCAATGAATTGATCCCTTCGGCGGGCATCGCGTGGCGTGCTAATAGCAATACGACCTGGAAAGCTTCATTTTCAAAGGGTTTCAGGAGCCCAACCATTCGCGAATTGTTTTTGTGGGGGCCAAACCCGAAACTTCAGCCTGAAACGGTTTTTAATTATGAAGCAGGAATATTGAAGTCATTCTTTGAGAGAAAGTTGGCTTTTGAATTAACAGGATTTATCGTGAAAGGAGATAATCTAATCATCACCATTCCGTTGAAAGGATTGCAAAATGCAGGCGAAGTTGACAATAAAGGAATTGAATTTTCGGCTGACGCCAGACCAAATAAAAACCTGAGTTTCCATACAGCCTATAGCTATATTCATATGAAAAATCCAGTGTATGCTACCCCTAAGCACCAGTTATACATTAGTTCGCGATATCATTTTAACAAAACATCGCTTGCGATTAGCTTGCAGCACGTTGCCGATCTCGATACAGATCCATCTTCATCAGTTCATACAGAGGACTTTACATTATTAAATGTTCGCGTAGGATATCGGCTGTGCCAGTTCTCCGAGATCTTTTTTAACGGTGAAAATTTGTTGAATCAGAGGTACGAGCAAATCAGATTTTATCCAATGCCGCGAACCACTTTTTTTGCTGGAATAAATCTGAATTTTTAATAGCCTTGTTTCTTATAATTTGTTGTTTTTCTGTGAGTAGCCCGTTATAATTTAAATTTTTTAGACAAAAAACGTTAATTTCTGTAACGAATCATGCCTCAGTCCGTCTTATGAATCTGAAAACAAAGTTCAGTTCAGGTTGAGACAAGCTTTCCGTAAATGATATAAAAGGGAGTATTTTCTCCATTGGCGGGTTGAATTCTGCCGTTCATCGAAAAAAGTTGAGTTTAGCCAATCGTATTTTAGAATTTTGAATTGAAAACTAACAGAAAACACAGCCATGATTAAATTAAACAACATTCACAAGTCCTATGTAATGGGCAGTAACAGTCTCCATGTTCTTAAAGGGATTGACCTTAATATAGAACAGGGAGATTTTGTTTCTATTATGGGATCTTCGGGCTCCGGAAAATCTACACTTCTCAATATTTTGGGCATGTTGGATACCTACGATCAGGGATCTTACTATTTGGCGGGAAATCTGATTCAGAACATGAGCGAGAAAAAAGCAGCACAATATCGTAACGATTTGGTTGGCTTCGTATTTCAGTCGTTCAATCTGATTTCGTTTAAAAATGCGATGGAAAATGTCGCACTGCCATTGTATTATAAGGGTGTTCCGCGGAAAAAACGCAATCAGATCGCTTTGGAGTACCTCGAAAAACTCGGATTAAAAGATTGGGCTGAGCACATGCCGAATGAAATGTCGGGTGGACAGAAACAACGTGTTGCAATAGCTCGCGCGCTTATTTCTCAGCCTAAAATTATTTTGGCCGACGAACCGACCGGAGCGCTCGATACGGCGACCTCTTATGAAGTGATGGATATTCTGAAAGAAATTAATGACACAGGAATCACGGTTATTATCGTTACTCACGAACACGATATTGCTGCAATGACCCGCCAGATTATCAGACTGAAAGATGGACACATTCATGAGATAATCCGCAATGGAGAACTAAAGCAGTTCCAAAAAAGCTACATGAAAGAACTGGAAACCGCCTAAACCTAAAAACATGTTCGATATTGATAAATGGCAGGAGATTTTTGCCACCATCAAAAAAAATAAGATGCGTACTTTTCTTACAGGCTTTTCTGTGGCCTGGGGAATTTTTATGCTAATGATATTGCTCGGAGCCGGTAATGGTTTAAGTAACGGAGTTGCCAATAATTTTATGAACGACGCCGTGAACGCTATGTGGATTTGGCAAGGAAAAACCACTCTTCCTTATGAAGGAATGAAAACCGGGAGAAACATCATGTTCTACAATCAAGATCAGGAAATCGTGCAAAAGGTTCCTGGGGTTGGGGTAAGTTCAGGACGATATTTTATGGGGAATACACGCTATTCGTTTGGGAAAGAATCTGGCGAGTACACCACTATAACTTGTCAGCCTCACCTTCGCGATGTAGAAAATTTGCAGATAGAAAAAGGCCGGTTTATTAATGAAATTGATATCCAGCAAAACCGGAAAGTTGTTGTAATTGGTGCCGACATAAAAACAGCTCTTTTTAAAGAAGGAGAAGCGATTGGCGAATATGTCAACATCAATATGGTTCCGTTTAAAGTGGTTGGAATTTGCACAGAGCCTGGTTCAACCCGAAACCGAAATGCTTACATGCCGCTTTCAACAGCTCAAATGATTTTTAACGGGAACAACAGGCTTCATAATCTTGCACTCACTGTAAATGCCAATACTCTCGAAGAAACGAAGGCCATTGAAGAACAGATCAGAACAGCGCTTGGCCATCAGCATAAATTTGATCCAAAAGACGAAAGCGCTATTGGATTGTACAATAAGCTCGAGAATTATATTCAAACCATGAAAATTTTCCAGGCAATTAAGATTTTTATCTGGATTATTGGTATCGGTACTTTAATTGCCGGAATTGTTGGTGTTAGCAACATCATGCTTATTGTAGTAAAAGAAAGAACCAAAGAAATTGGTATCCGGAAAGCTTTGGGAGCAAGTCCTTCTTCGGTTATCGGCTTAATTTTACTTGAGTCAATCATGATTACGACAGTGGCCGGATACATCGGACTTGTTTTGGGCACAGGGTTGATGGAATTAATTAACTACTTCATGGTTCAATCGGCTGGAGCTGCTGCCGCAACAGAGCAGAGCGAAACTATTTTCATGAATCCTACAGTCGATTTGAATGTTGCGATTTATGCAACTCTTCTTTTGATTGTTGCCGGGGCTTTTGCCGGCTATATTCCAGCCAAAAGGGCTGCCAGTATTAAACCAATTGTTGCTCTGCGCGACGAATAAAAAGAGGAGACTTAGCTATGTTTGACATCGACTTATGGAGAGAAATTGTAAGCGCTCTTAAAAAGAACAGGTTGCGCAGCTTCATGACTGCATTTGGTGTTTTCTGGGGAATTTTCATGTTGATCATTATGTCGGGCGCAGGTCGGGCTCTTGAAAACGGCATAATGGATGGAGTGAAATCTTTTGCAACAAACTCAGCATTTTTCTGGACGGAAAGAACAAGTGTGCCCTTCGGAGGGTTTCAGCGCGGGCGCCGTTGGAACTACGAAACCGGTGACATGGATTACATTCGCGAAAATGTGAAAGAAATACAATACCTGTCGCCCCGCTTATTTGGAAATCAGCAATCGGGCAACAATACAATACGAGGAGAGAGAACCGGGGCATTTAATGTTTACGGAGATTACCCCGATTATTTTAAAATTGACCAATGGACTCCTGTTAAAGGCCGGTTGATTAATGATATTGACATTATTCAGGAGCGAAAGGTTTGCAACATTGGAGAGCGCGTGGCTGAGACCATGTTTGCGGCTGACGAAAACCCAATTGGGCAGTATCTCAAAATCAGCGGAGTTTATTACCAGGTTGTGGGTGTTATTCACGCCGAAACCCGCATTAACATTGGTGGAGGTAAAAAGGAAGAAACAATCATTATTCCATTCTCGACCATGCGAAAAGCGTATAACTACGGAAATCGCGTTTATTTCTTCTCAGTAACATCGAAACCAGGATACAGCGTGAGCGATATGGAAGATAAATTGAAGAAGATATTAAAGGATCGCCATAAAATTGCTCCGGAAGACTTGCAGGCTGTAGGTTCATTCAACCTGGAAAAAGAGTTTCTTAAGTTCAATGCATTATTTGTTGGAATCCAGGTGCTGACTTGGATTGTAGGACTTGGCACTTTGCTGGCCGGAATTATTGGCGTAAGTAATATTATGCTGGTCATCATAAAGGAAAGAACGCAGGAAATTGGGATACAACGCGCGATTGGTGCTACTCCGGGAACGGTGATTAAGCACATTGTTGCCGAAAGCGTATTCCTGACAGTTATGGCCGGTTACATTGGCCTTTCGCTTGGGGTTGGGCTGCTGGAAGTACTGAACCGAATTCTGCAAAAGGGCGGTGACGAAATGTTTTTCCGACGGCCCGAAGTAAACCTCACGATGGCACTCTCGGCATTGGCAGTTTTGGTTGTTGCCGGAATTTTTGCGGGGCTTGTTCCTGCCAAACGCGCCATAAGTATTAAACCAATCGATGCAATCAGAGATGAATAAATCGCTGTTCGTAAACGCGAAAGTCAAATATGAAATCAAAAACATTCAGAAACAGAAACTATAAAAAAGACCAATTATGAGAAAATTTTTCAAAATCCTGGGAATTGTAATCCTTGTGGGAATCTTCGGAGGAACAATCTTTTTCCTCTATAACAAGTCGAAGAAAGTACCTGATGTGTACGAAACCAAGAATCCGTTCAAAAGTAATGTTGTGCGTAAAACTGTTGCTACCGGTTCAGTAGTGCCACGAAAAGAAATTGATATTGTACCTCAGGTTTCAGGAATTATTGACGAACTTTATGTTGTTGCCGGAGACTTCGTGAAAAAGGACCAGGTAATTGCCAAAATCAAGATTATTCCTGATATGGTAACTTTGAACAATGCCGAAAATCGCCTGAACCGTGCAAAACTTAGTTTCGATGATGCAAAAGTTGATTTCGACCGTCAGCAAAAGCTCTTCGATCAGAAGGTTATCTCGTTCGAGGACTACAAAAAGGCTAAAGTTAGCTACGAATCGGCTAAAGAAGAAATGTCGGCTGCCGAAAATAATCTCGATTTGATTAAAAATGGTGTAACAAAAAAGGCACAACAAGCTACTAATACATTGGTTCGTTCAACGGTAAACGGTATGATTCTCGATGTTCCGATTAAAGAAGGAAACTCAGTTATTCAATCGAATACATTTAATAACGGAACAACCATTTGTACGGTTGCCGATATGCAGGACATGATTTTCAAAGGGAAAGTTGATGAGACCGAAGTTGGCAAGATTAAAGAAGGGATGAACATTGAGCTTGAAATTGGTGCTATTGAAAAAGATAAATTCAATGCCATTCTGGAATACATTGCCCCAAAAGGGAAAGAAGAAAATGGCGCAATCCAGTTCGAAATTAAGGCCAATGTGGTATTGAAAGAAAATCAGTTTATTCGGGCCGGATACAGTGCAAATGCGAATATTGTTCTCGAAAAGAAAGACAGCGTTCTGGTTATTCCTGAAGGTTATTTGAAATTCAACAAAGACACTGCTTTTGTTGAGGTAGAAACAGCAACTCCGCAGGTTTTCCAAAAACGTGTTGTTAAAACGGGCATTTCAGACGGTATCAATATTGAGATTACTGACGGTTTAACTAAGGCTGACAAAGTTAAAGGTGAAAAGATTGATCCGAAGAAAGCCAAGGAACCTGAAAAGAAAAAAGCATAAGTAACTGATAAATTGCGAATTTGAGTTAAATTGCCTTGCAACTTAAACAACAATAAAACAAACACATGAAACGAATATACAGCCTACTTGCCGTTCTGTTAGTCCTGGTTTTTGTCACAGGAGCCCGGGCACAGGAGAAATGGTCACTTCAGCGATGTATCGATTACGCACTAAAAAATAACATCGATATAAAGCAACGAACGCTCAATTCAAAGTATTACAATAATCAGCTTAGCCAGGCGAAATCCAATCTTTTACCCAACCTGAATGCCAGTGCTCAAAACAGTATGAGTTTTGGCCGAAGTTTGGGTGCCGATAATACTTACCTGAATGTAAACTCAAACTCAACCTCGGGAAGTTTGAGTGCAAACATGACTTTGTGGAATGGATCTACGCTGAGGAATGCTATTAAGGTTGCTGATATGGATCTTCGTTCAACGCTCGAGGACCTTCAGAAAGCAAAAGATGACATGATGCTGAATATTGCTGCAGCTTATCTTGAAATTTTATTTGCCGACGAATTGGAAAATGTTGCAGAAGAACTGCTTAAAATTACTCAGCAGCAGATCGACCGTACTACGAAGCTCGTTGAGGCAGGAAGCCTTGCAAAAGGGAGCTTGCTCGAAATCGATGCTCAGTTTGCCCGCGAAGAGCTCGACGTAGTAAATGCAAAAAACAGGCTTCAGTTGGCCTATCTTTCGTTATACCAACTTCTCGATTTGCCTGCAACAGAGAGTTTTTTAATAGAAAAACCGGTTCTGCCTGAAATTGGCGCAAACATGAGTTTGATGAATACGATGGATGTATTTAAAAATGCAGTAGAAATTCGTCCGGCCGTAAAAAGTGCTGAATACAAATTGGAGAGTGCCCGCAGCCAGTTGTTAATTGCTAAAGGAAACAGGTTGCCATCGTTGACTTTCAATGGAAATTATTACAATTATTACAATAACAAATACACCAATTACACAGGTGGTAAGATTTCGCTGGACGAACAGCTGAAAACGAATCAACGTTACGGCTTTGGTTTTACGCTTAGTGTTCCGATTTTCAACCGGTTTCAGGTTAAAAACGGCATAGCCAATTCTCAAATTCAGCTCGAAAACAATGAACTGCAGGTTCAGAGTACAAAAAATGCTTTGCGTAAAGAAATCGAACAAGCTTATACCAACGCTTTGGCGGCTTTTAAACGTTATGTGGCAAATCAGAAAGCAGTTGTTTCGTCTCAGGAGGCTTTTCGGTATGCCGAGGAAAAATTTAACGTGGGCATGATGAATTCTGTTGAGTACAACCAGAGTAAAAATAATTTGTCGAGCGCCCAGAGTAATTTGCTTCAAGCCAAATACGAGTATATTTTCAGAACTAAAATTTTGGATTTCTACAACGGACGTGCAATTGAATTATAAAGTTTGAGGTATATATAATAATCTATTAAAAATTAAGCCATTCTGAATTTTCAGAATGGCTTTTTTATTAGGAGGTCAACGTAAAACCTTTTCTCTCTTAACTTTTAAATTGACCGATATTTCAAATTGTTCATGGCTTTGAGACAACTTTCGTAAATTCATTTATCAAATGCTATGCCAAAAATATTTGAATCGATCAGGTTTCTCGAAAAAAATACGAACAATATTTTTTCTAATCGAAAATCAGATTTTCCCGATAGTATTAATCAGCAGATCAATCACGTGATTTACATTTGCATTGAAAACCTTCAGAACTTCACCCCATGTTACGGGCGCTTCGTCGGTTTTCCAACAGTCATAGTCGGTGCTCATAGCAACTGCCGCATACGGAATTCCGAGCTCGTTGGCCAAAATTGCCTCCGGAGCAGTCGACATGTTGATAACATCGGCACCCCAAAGCCTGAACATATTCGACTCTGCCCTCGTTGAGAATCTCGGTCCTTCAATGGTTATCACCGTTCCTTTTTCAATCATTTTAATCCCGAGCTCCCGCGCAGTCTCCATCAATTTTGATCGAATGAGTCCGTCAAAAGGGTCGGCCATTGGCGTATGTTTCATTTGTTTGGGCTCGAATGAATCGAAGAAAGTAACTTCGCGGTGGCGCGTAAAATCGATGAACTGATCGAGGGCAACAAAGTCTCCGCGGCCAATCTCTTCGCGAAGACTGCCGCAAGCGGTAGTTGCAATAATATGTGAGCAGCCGATTTCGCGAATAGCCCATATATTTGCCCGGTTATTCACTTTGGTTGGCGGAATGGTATGTTGTCTCCCGTGGCGCGATAGAATCGCAACTTCGCGGCCATTAATTATCCCACATTTAAAATCGGAAGAAGTTGGCCCAAAGGGCGTATCGATAGTTATTTCTGTTGCGTTTTTTAGAATGGCCGGATTTTCAAGTCCCGATCCACCTATGATTGCTATTTTAGTCATTTTGAGAATTGATTATAGATTTTGAGAATTTGGTTTGTCGCTTCGTCTAAATTACTGCCAAATGACAGAATGCCTTCCTTGTGGCCACCCATAACAATTATTTTATCGTTGGCTGGGCGCAGTTTTTTTGCAGCAGAAAAAACTGCTTCAGCCATTTCCGGTGTCCCGTATTCTATTTCAGGAGCAGTGGTTGGGAAAATATTGAGCAGCTTTTTCCATAGACTCAGAGAATGAACATGGACCACAGCTTTCGCATCGGGCAAAGCTTCATAGATGGCGGCGTGTGTCAAACTTTCTGCAGAAGCCTTTGTTTGGCCGACACAAGTGAGTTTGTTTTGAGCAAAATTGTATAACAAAACTTCAGAGTAATGTTCTGTTGTTAAGCTGCTGAATTGACCGGTAGCGCTGCCCGTGATATAAAAACCGCTGTGTTCTGACCTGACAGAAATATTGCCAAAGCCAATCCCATCTGGATACATCCCGATGAGCGCAAGCTGGTATAGCTTTGTTCGCGATTTTTCAAGCGAAATAAATGTATCGTCAGGAACATGAATTTTCTGTTTCACCCATTCGCATTCAAATTTGATGTATCCTTCGTTCATGTTAGTAGATCTTGTCGGGGAAAAGACTTTGAATACCCTGGCGCGTAGCATTGCAAACGCCCCGCTCTGTTATTAATCCGGTCACCAATCGGGCAGGTGTCACATCAAATCCGTAGTTTGCAACCGGGCTTGTTTCCAGAATAATCCGGAAGTTGCCGATTTCGTTTTCGCGCTTGCCTTCCATCAGGTAAACCTCGCTGCCATCGCGCTGTTCAATCGGAATTTCCTTAATGCCGTCATTCAGATTCCAATCAATTGTTGTTGAGGGCAAAGCGACGTAAAACGGGACATTATTGTCTTTCGCCGCCAGTGCTTTCAGATAGGTTCCGATTTTATTGGCGACGTCGCCGTTGGCTGTGGTGCGGTCGCTGCCAACAATTACCATATCAACCATTTTATGCTGCATCAGGTGTCCGCCAACATTGTCGGGAATTACGGTGTGTGGAATTCCGGCGTCGGCCAGTTCCCAGGCGGTTAATCTGGCACCTTGGTTACGCGGTCGTGTTTCGTCAACCCACACGTGCACCGGAATTCTAGCCTGATGCGCAAGATATATTGGCGCAGTGGCTGTCCCAAGTTCAACACAGGCCAGCCTGCCAGCATTGCAGTGAGTTAAAATTTGCACAGGCTCACCATTCTTTTCTTTGGCTATTGCCTGAATCAATTCGAGTCCGTATTCACCAATTTTTTTGCTGAAGTTAATTTCGCGCTGCTTTAGGTTTTCGGCGTAATCGAAGAGTAATTTTAAGTTTTCGGTTTTTGTATGTTGAGCCGAAATAACTGAAAGCGCTTCGTCAACAGCAAAAGCCAGATTAACGGCAGTTGGGCGCGAAGATTTTAAAAAGTTGGCTGCACGAAGCATTTCCATTTCAAAATCCGGTTCGGGAGTGTGCCGCGCTGCGAGAAACATGCCGTAAGCAGCAGTTACGCCAATCAGCGGTGCTCCACGTACAATCATATCCGAGATTGCTTCGCGTGCCTCGAATAAAGTACTGATTTCTATTATTTTATACTGAAAAGGAAGCAAGCGTTGATCGAGTGTTTCAACTACTTGCTTTTCGTAGTTGTACCATATCGTTTGTGGATTTTCCATGCTCATTTTTAAATTTGCTTCGTCCAAAGATAGAAATCAGTTTTTCGCAAAAAATCGATTCCCGGTTATTTGCGAAATTTTTCTGATTTTTGCTGCCTTTAAAATTGAATTATGGAACTGTTATCCGGAATCCGAAATATTGTTTTCGACCTTGGCGGTGTTTTACTGAATATTGACCCGAAAAGAACCATCGATGCGTTTGGTCGGCTCGGTATGGAGCAGTTGGTTGGTGACAAGGGACTTACCTACGATCATGAAATCTTTTATCAAATGGAGCAGGGTAAAATTACTTCTGAAGAATTTCGGAGTGGAGTTCAGAAGTTGTTACCTCAACAAGTATCGGCTGCTGAGATTGATGCGGCGTGGACTGCGATGTTACTCGATATTCCGGCCGTTCGCGTTCAGCTTTTGAAGAATTTGCGAAAGCATTTCAGGATTTATCTTTTTAGCAATACCAATGCGATTCATGTCGAAAAATTTCATGCTGATTTCAGGAAACAGTATGGGTTTGAGGTTTCGTCGTTGTTTGAAATAGATTTTTATTCCAACGAGATAGGATATAGAAAGCCATCAGCGGAGTCGTTTCAGGAAATTATTCGCCTGTCGGGAATAAATCCGGAGCAATCGTTGTTTGTTGATGATGCCGCCGCTAATATTGAAGGTGCTGCAAGCGTGGGCTTCAAAACTTATTGGCTTGAACCCGGGCGCAACGTAGAAACTGTGTTTCAGCAATATTTATAAAGCTTATGCTTCGCGATCACTCCAGTCGCCGTTTTCGCGGATAATGGCTTCCAGCTCTTCAACAGCAAATTCGAATGGAATGTGTTTTTTGATGAGTTTCTGCCCTTTGTAAAGGTTCACATTTCCCGGACCTGCGCCAACAAAACCATAATCTACATCGCCCATTTCGCCCGGACCATTTACAACACAACCCATGACCCCTATTTTTAGATGGTCGAGATGATTGAAATGAGCTTTTATTTTGATGGTAGTTTCGTGTAAATCGAACAACGTGCGGCCACAGCCCGGGCAAGAGATAAACTCCGTTCTGGTCAGGCGCATTCTGCTGGCCTGCAAAATCGAAAAACACAAATCTTTCAGGTCGGTGAAGGTAATTTGTTCCGACTCGTTGGTAATGCAAATGCCGTCGCCATAACCATCAATCAGCAGACCACCAAGGTCGGCTGCCGCTTTTATCTGGAGGTTTTCGAGGTACCGTTCGTCATATTTCCTGAAAATAATCACAGGTACTTTCCAGATGTGCGATTCGAGCGACATAAAGAAAGCACGCAAATCAGCAAACGGATTGCGGTTAAAACTTTCCAGGATCAGAACAGTCTTCCGGGTTTGTTTCAGCTTGGTGATAATCTCCGGATTTTCGTTCATGAAATGGTCAAATTCCTCCTTGTTTGTTCGGATGAATTTCGTTTGTCCCCAATGTGATCCTCCAAACAGATATTCTTCTAAAGTAAGAACAGGGAACGAATTTCCTTCGAGATCAAGCACTTCGTGATTATTGAAGAAGTACTCCGGAATTTGTTTCCCGCGTAAAGGAAGTATTTCTGAAAGCGTCCGTCCACGCAAATCGACCATCACAACCGGCACATTCTTTTCGCCCATTCGCAGAACCGGACGAACAGAACGCCGTTCGTATTCGAATGGGTTAATTTGAGCAAAAAGTGGCGCTTTTATCGGCCTGTGATTCCGGTATGTTTCAATGTGGTTGACGAGTTTCTTTGCAACAGGAATTTCATTTTCAGGATCTTCGGTAAGCGAAACGCGAATAGTATCGCCAATTCCATCGGCTAAAAGTGCGCCGATTCCGATTGCCGATTTTATCCTCCCGTCTTCCCCTTCGCCAGCTTCGGTAACGCCTAAATGAAGCGGATACGACATTTCTTCGAGCCGCATTTTGTAGTTCAACAACCTTACGGTGTAAACCATTGTTCGCGTGTTGCTCGATTTTATTGAGATTACAACATTCTCGAAATCCTGTTTTTTGCAGATTCGCAAAAATTCCATTACCGATTCAACAATTCCGGCAGGAGTATCACCATATCGGCTCATTATCCGGTCGGAAAGAGAGCCTTGATTGGCCCCAATTCTTAAAGCGGTATTGGTGTCTTTCAGCATCTTCAGGAAAGGCACAAACTGCTCTTCTATCTTTTGAAGTTCGCTTTTGTATTCGGCGTCAGTATAAATCTGATGCTCAAATTTGGCTCGTCTATCGTAAAAATTTCCTGGATTAATCCTGACTTTTGAAACGTATTGAGCAGCTATTTCAGCCAAATGCGGATTGAAATGAATATCGGCAACCAATGGGTTATCAAATCCCCTGGCAACCAACGCCTGTTTAATGTTCTTCAGGTTTTCTGCATCGCTGATGCCTCGCACGGTAACCCGAACCAGATCGGCGCCTGCTTTAATAATTCGGATGATCTGTTCAACAGTGGCTTCTGTGTCGCTGGTGTCGGTGTCAGTCATCGATTGAATTCGGATCGGATTTTGACCTCCCATCATCAAGTTGCCTATTCGCACCGGCGTCGTTTTTTGTCGCTGGTACCTCGTCAAATCCTCTACGTAGTTAAAATTCTGATCCTTCATTTAAAAACCTGTGTGTTGGTGGGGGACAAATTTAATTTAAAGTTAAGAAAAACGAAAGACGTCAAACCACATTAGAACGGATTATCCTGAAAAAACAGCAATTTAGTGTTTCGCATTTCTTTACATCAAACGAATACGGAAAGTCAAATGCGAAGTTATGTGATAAGGAGAATTCTTTACTTTTGGAAATCAAAATCAAAATAAAGATGACCATCAAGATATCGGAAGTCAGTAAATATTACGGAACGCAAAAAGCGCTGAATAACATTTCGTTTGAAATCGGCAATGGAGAGTTGGTGGGTTTTCTGGGGCCGAATGGAGCCGGTAAGTCCACAATGATGAAGATCATAACCGGATTTTTAGCTGCCGATAGTGGGTTAGTTACAATAAATGGAGAAAAGGTGGACGCAAACAATGTTTCAATTCGCTCGCAAATAGGTTATCTTCCCGAAAATAATCCACTTTATACTGATTTGTTTGTCAGGGAATATCTTGAAATGGTTGCCGGATTCTATAAGATTACCAATAGAAAAGAGCAGGTCGCCAAAATGATTGAGCTGACTGGGCTTAAAACTGAACAGAAAAAGAAAATTGGCGCCCTTTCAAAAGGTTATCGTCAACGAGTTGGCCTGGCGCAGGCCTTAATTCACGACCCCGCAGTGTTGATTCTGGATGAACCAACTACCGGGCTCGATCCCAACCAATTGGAAGAAATAAGGCAGGTGATTAAAAATATCAGTAAAGATAAAACGGTGATGCTCTCAACACACATTATGCAGGAAGTTGAGGCCATCTGCAACAGGGTTATAATCATTAACAAGGGAGAGTTGGTTGCCGACGGATCGATTGATCAAATAAAAGGAGACCAGTTTGTACAGCGGCAAAAGGTGTTCGTTGAGTTCGACAAAGCTCCGGCACACAGGGAGCTGCAAGCCATTTCGGGCATTGGAAAGGTTGAGCAGGCCGGTCTAAACTCGTTTGTTCTCGAATCCGGATCAAAAGACGATTTGCGCCCGTTAATTTTCAAATTCGCAGTTCAAAATCAGCTGGTTATTCTTACGCTGAAAGAAGAGCAACGTAGCCTGGAAAATGTTTTTCATGGCTTAACAAAATAGGTCGATTGATGTAATTTTTATCAGACTGTTGTCATTTTCAAGATAAAGACATCTAGGTCTGAGAAATATTTGTATTTTTGCCCCCGATATGTGGATAAATTTGTTCTGATTGCAACCACGGAAAAAAATGCTAAAACGAGTCCGCTCAACTTTTGCTTTTCGGTCGTTTACCCACAACTTTTAATTGTATAATTTTTGTCTGAAACTTTCAGGTATCTTCTGTTGTTTCTGACAAGTAAATTCAACAGATTATGAGTTATTTTTTCACAAGCGAGTCAGTTTCTGAAGGCCATCCTGATAAAGTCTCCGATCAGATTTCGGATGCTCTTCTCGACGAGTTTCTCGCACACGATGCCAACTCGAAAGTTGCCATCGAAACATTGGTTACTACCGGCCAGGTTGTTGTTGCCGGCGAAGTAAAATCAAAAACGTATGTTGATGTTCAGGAAACTGTTCGTCAGGTGATCAACACGATTGGCTATACAAAAGCCGAGTATCGTTTCGACGGTGATTCGTGCGGCGTTTTGAATGCCATTCACGAACAAAGCCCGGATATTAACCGGGGAGTTGACAAAGCAGATAAAATGGATCAGGGAGCAGGAGACCAGGGAATGATGTTTGGTTTTGCAACCGACGAAACCGACAATTACATGCCATTGCCGCTCGATTTGTCGCACCGCATTTTGGTTGAACTGGCCGTGATTCGTCGCGAACAGAAAGTGATGACTTATTTGCGTCCTGATTCAAAATCGCAGGTAACCATCGAATATAACGATGATCATTCGCCAAAGAGAATTCATACGATTGTGGTTTCTACGCAGCACGACGAGTTCGACGCCGATGAACCAATGTTGGCCAAGATCAAGAAAGATGTAATAGAAATTTTGATTCCCCGCGTAAAAGCACAATTGCCCGAACGAGTTCAGGCGTTGTTCAGCGATACGATTATTTACCACGTCAATCCAACCGGAAAATTTGTTATTGGAGGGCCTCATGGAGATACTGGCTTGACTGGTCGCAAGATTATTGTTGATACTTATGGCGGTCGTGGAGCTCACGGCGGTGGTGCATTTTCAGGAAAAGACCCATCGAAAGTTGACCGTTCGGCTGCTTATGCTGCACGTCACATTGCCAAAAACATGGTAGCAGCCGGAGTTGCCAAAGAAATGCTTGTTCAGCTTTCTTATGCCATTGGTGTTGCAAAACCGGTAGGAGTTTATGTTGAAACAAAAGGCACCGCTGTGAATGGTTTTTCTGATTCAGTAATTGCTGAAAAAATTCAGGAAATATTTGATTTACGCCCGGCGGCAATTGAACAACGCCTGAAGCTTCGTAACCCGATTTACCGCGAATCAGCAGCCTACGGACACATGGGACGCCAACCTCAAACCGTTAAAAAGGTATTCGAATCACCATATAATGGTCGTGTCGAATTAGAGGTTGAACTATTTACCTGGGAAAAGCTCGATTATGTCGATCAAATTAAAAAAGCTTTCAGTATTTAAACAGATACTATGTAGAAATCCGAATCAAAACTGATTCGGATTTTTTATTTCAAAATAATTCGTTTCTTCAGTTAACTTTAAACCTAAAATAATCTTGCTGGTTACTTTTCTGAAAATAGTTATGGCCTGATAAAATCGATTAATTTTGTGTTGCACCTGAGAAACATTTGAATATGAAGACCTATTCTGCAAAACGACTTTCGCTTTATATTACAATTTTGCTTTTTATCTCCAATTTTGGATTCTTTGCATTTGAGTCCAAAAAGGATTTTGGTTTGACATATTCTATTGTCTTCGTGATTCTTTTTGGTGCACTTTGCTATTTTCTGGTGCTTTTTATTCTGAATCGTTACATCAACGACCGCATACGGCCCATCTATAAAACAATCAGAGAAGTTCCTATCAGCGGAAAGAGCGAAAAGTTGATTGATGCCATGAAAACCACCAATATCGCACATGTTCAAAAAGATGTGGAAGAATGGGCCAAAACACAAACTGAAGAAATTGCCCGTTTGAAAGACCTGGAAAAATATCGCAAAGAGTTTGTTGGCAATGTTTCGCACGAGCTTAAAACGCCCATTTTTAATATTCAGGGATACGTGCTCACTTTGCTTGAAGGAGGTATCGACGATCCGAAAATCAACAAGTTGTATCTTCAGCGAACAGAAAAAAGTATCGACCGCATGATTTCGATAGTAGAAGACCTGGAGTCGATTACCAAACTTGAGTCGGGAGAACTGAAGCTCAATTTTATTGAGCTTGATATTGTGAAGTTAACCGAAGACGTTTTCGATTTAGCCCACATGCTGGCCAGCGAGCGAAATATTTCGCTTCAGTTTGCAACAAAAACTGATAAGCCAATAATGGTTTATGCCGACAAAAAGCGGATTATGGAGGTAATGAATAATTTGGTTGGAAATGCCATTAAATACGGGAAAAAGAAGGGCTTTGTAAAGGTTGGCTTTTATGATTTGCACGAAACTATTCTTATTGAAGTGAGCGACAACGGGATTGGAATTGACAAAGCCGACCAGTATCGCATTTTTGAGCGTTTTTATCGTGTTGACAAGTCGAGGTCGCGCGAGCAAGGGGGAACAGGTCTTGGGCTCTCCATTGTAAAGCACATCATTGAAGCTCACAATCAGACTATTAATGTTAAAAGCGCTATTGATAAAGGGACAACATTTACATTTACCTTGCAGAAGGCAAAAATGATCAAAAATTCTGCTTTAGCGGAGAAATAAGGTAACACAAGACAAGATTACTATATTCTGTGGCATTTTTTTGCAAATTATATCAACGGTTCCGAAAGGATTCTTTACTTTTAAATTCAAATTCAACACTACTATGAGCGAAGGTCAATCAAAAATTCTATTGGTCGATGATGAAGTTGATATTCTTGAATTTATCAGCTACAACCTGGAGAAGGAAGGTTATAAAGTTTACACGGCGCAAAACGGCGCAGAAGCAATTAAAGTTGCTGAAAAAACTCTGCCCGACCTGATTATTCTGGATGTTATGATGCCCGAAATGGACGGAATAGCTGCTTGTGAAGAAATCAGACGAATACCGTCGTTGCAGAACACAATCATTGCGTTTCTGACGGCCCGCGGGGAAGATTATTCTCAGATAGCCGGGTTCGAAGCCGGAGCTGATGATTATATTACCAAGCCAATCCGGCCCAAAGTGTTGGTAAGCCGCGTAAAAGCTCTCCTGAAGCGTACATCAATTGTTGGAACTGTTTCAACGCCGGTTATTGAAAGTGCAAATACATTAACTATTGGTAACCTTATCATCGACAAAGAGCGCTATCTGATTATGAAAGATGGCGAAGAGATGATTCTTCCGCGAAAAGAATTTGAATTGCTGTCGCTGTTGGTCTCAAAACCAGGCAAAGTGTTTACCCGCGAAGAAATTTACTATTCGGTTTGGGGCGACAATGTAGTTGTTGGCGATCGTACAATCGATGTTCATATTCGCAAGCTGCGCGAAAAGATTGGTAACGACCAGATAAAAACCCTGAAAGGTATCGGGTATAAATTTATTGAATAAACGATTTTACACCAATATTGAAAAACCAGATCAATCCAGTAAACGATGATCTGGTTTTTTATTTTGTGCAGAAACTCAACTTCAGAATGTGTAAATTGGAGCATTCATTAAACCCGATTTATGAAAGCATTGGCGAGTTTTACTTTGAGTGAAGCTCTGACTAAATTTTTACTTTGTGCCTTCGCGCCTTTGTGACAACTTTGTTTTCCGGTAGCCAATCCACCAAATGAAAAAACCGCTGATCAACACAATCAAAATGCACAATCCGGCAAGTGGTACATACAGGATGTAGAACATGCCCAAAATGGGTTCGAAGATGCGCCCGGTGTGTATTTCGAGCGATAGGTTCCATAATGAAATAGGGCTTTCCTGAATGATCTCGGCGCTCATTGCACCAAATGATGTGGTGTTGCGAATGGGCAAAACGCCATGATTGTAATCGAAGTAAAATTCTTTTCCTGACGAATCGGAAAACCAGCCATCGATCATGTCTTTTGAAACTGGCGGACCTGCTACTTGGGGAGCTTGGTAAGGGCTTCCGGAGAGATAATCGAAAACCTGTCCGGTAAGTGGCTCCCACAAAAACAAGCCATTGAATGAGCCTATTAAATAGGTGCTTTCACCTTTTTTTTCGAGCACGTTGCAGCCCATCACACTCACTGGCGGTTCTCCCGGAAGTCGGCGCATGGGTTCTTTCAGGTTTTCATCAGTAAAAAATATGCCGTCGTAAGTCGAGAACATGAAAATGTGCTGCTGCTCGTCGTACAAGACTCGCCGGAGCTTGTCGTACCACGGATTGGGTGAACTTAGAATTGTTCCTGGAATTGGTGAAACTGTAGCATTGCCAATGGCGATCAACAGCGGCGGCCTTAAAAACATTCCGGTAATCGATACAAAAATCAGGAACGGAATGAAAATCCATCCAAGCCGGTTGTGCCATTTCAAATTGAAATTTCGGGCTGATGCCAGTTTCGAATTGTCTTTTTTTCTTTCACGCCTGCGTTTCAGCCAACCCGGAAAAATAAAGTGCAGCAAGCCGGTAAATGAAATCAGGAGAATAACCAGCCCAAATAAATCAACAATCAGTTTTCCTACAGAGCCCCAGATTTCGCCGCTGTGCAATAACCACAGGGTTTTGAAAAGGCTGGCTTTACCGTCGTAGCCTTCTGGAGCGGGAATAACCAAAGGATAAAAACTCACGCCGTCAGAGCTTTTCAGGAGGAATGAGCGGGTTTGTACCAACAGTTCATTTTGTTTTAGAATAAGGTCGGTAATTCGTTCTTCCGAAACTGGAAGTTCTGTTTTTATCCATCGGTGGGCTGGATACGAATATTGGAAAAGCCCGAAATAGGTTCCGGCGAACAGTTTTCCATTGGGTGTTTTCAGTATTTTGTTGACTTTTCGGTTGTCGCTTCCTTTTGGGAACCCAGTATTCCAATCCTGAAAGGTTTGGCAATGATCGGTACTAAGCCAAACACCAATGTTCCCGTAAACCAATGTAGAATCTCCGCTTAGCCGGAAGACTGATTTGACAGCGCCTTTGTTCCAGTTTTCGTACGAGTATTCGGTAGGCAACAGCGAGCGTTTGATGTCGATGGACGAAATCAGTTCGCGGTGGTTCATTAGAATTCCCGAGAGGCTAAATAAAATCACGAACAAAGTGATTACAATTCCGGGCCATTTGTGAAATTTCCGTAGTTTCCGAAGTATGGCGTTCTTATTCATTGCTTTTATGAGTTTGTACAAAACTGCGAATTGCGCCTCTAATAAATTGTAACAATCGTTACAAACAGGAGTTTTCGGTTTTGTTTTTAAAGTTTTTGTGGGGCCATCGGCAGAGTGTCACATTTTCCTATTTTTGTCGAACAAAACTAATCCATTATTGCTATGAAGGTTTTCAAGTTTGGTGGTGCTTCTGTTAGTTCAGCGCATGCTGTTCGCAACTCGGTTAACATCCTGAAAATGTATCCTGAAAA
>DAOPZV010000038.1:0-4614 GCA_035353575.1 Prolixibacteraceae bacterium
GGGTGGTAGATGGGGCTCGAACCCACGACCTCTGGAACCACAATCCAGCGCTCTAACCTACTGAGCTACAACCACCGTATTTTGCGGTGCAAATATAGTATTAAAATTTTGAGTTGTGCAATAGCAAAACAGCGATTTCTCAGAAAAATTTAGCGTCTAAAGTTTGCTTTTTTGAATCAATCCGCCCTTCTCATTTAGTAGTAGAGAATACCTGATCAGGCTCTCATTTCGCACAATTAATTCGTAACCAACTACTTCTTCTTCCGATATTTCAATGGTATTCATTAATTCGCCATGTTTTGCAGCTATTAATTTTATATGCTCCGGAGTAGAGTGGATTATAAGATTTTTTTTCAGGTTTAGTAGTTTTCCAGATGATTCGAAATAAGCAATGTGTTCTATGTCAGACAAATAAAATATTGCCTCGTAAAAATCGTCTGAGTGAATCCATTCTACATTAATGGAATTACCAAATCGCTGTTGAAACGATTCATTCACCTCTTTCGGTATGGAGATGTTTGCTAGATTTAATAATTTGCCCAGAATATTCTTCATGAAACTGATGCGTGTTAGTTTAATACGGCTTTAGTCTAGATTGAAATTAGTTGTTATTTAGACGAATAAATCAAATAATGTAACGCAATAGCATTTAGTTACCGTTTTTGAATTTTTCGTTATACATATATATAACTCTGGAGCGAGCTCTTTTTAGCCTCATCTTAACAGCGTCTTCACTAATTCGAAGTGTCTTTGCTATTTCTTTAATGGGTAAATTGTCTTGATATTTCATTAAAAGTAAAACTTTTTCTTCGGGATGGATTAGCTCAAAAATTTCCAGCAGGTTTTCGTAGCTTGCAGCTTCAATATCCGATTCGGACTCGTCAATTATCTCAGGAATTTCATTACTGCTATTCCATTCAGGGTAGTGCAGCTTCTTTTTTAGTCGCAAATAATCGATACAATAATTGTATGTAATAGAGTAAAGCCACGACGAGAATGTAGAATTCCCTTTGAATCCATGGATTTTTTCGTAAGCTTTAGTCAATATATCGTTTGCAAATTCTTCCGATAATTTAGCCTCTTTTAAAAAGCTAAAACATTTGTCTTTAACTTTGCCGAAATATCTAAGGTAAAGAAGTTCAAATAATTCATGGTGCCCGGAATTAATCAGGAACACGATTTCTTCGTCGGACTTTTGTTTAAATTTCCCTTTTTGTGCCATCAATGCTTGGTTGAAAGTGAATGGTAATGCAAAAAAAATAAAAAAAATGTAGCGAGAATGTGTTACTTCAGAATAAACCTTCGTCTTAATGACAGATTTATCAAAAAACATGCTTGGTAAATTCAATGAAAAAGTCGATATTTGCAAAAGTTTTAAGTTATATAGAGTTAATTTTTTTATTTGAGAAAACCAAAATTAAAAGAGTTATGAAAAGTAAATTAGTTCTTGCTATTGTAGCATTGGGTGGTGTAGTATTATTCAGTTCTTGTCAGAAAGTTCCACAAGCAGAAATTGATGCAGCAACTGCAGCTATTCAGGAAGTAAAAGACGCTGGTGCTGATCAGTATGTTCCAGAAGTATACCAAGCATTGGTAGATTCAATGAAATCAGCTAACGAAAAAGTTGAAGCTGCAAAACAAAAATGGTTCCCAAGCTATACAAAAGCTAAAGCTACTTTAGCATATGTTAGCCAGGCTGCTGTTGATGCTAAAGCTAAAACTGAAGCTCGTAAAGTTGAATTGAAAAACGAAACTACTCAGTTGATTGGTGAAGTTAAAGCTCTTGTTGAAGAAAACAAAGGTTTACTTGCTAAAGCTCCAAGAGGAAAAGAAGGAAGAGAAGCTTTGGAAGCTATTAAAAATGACTTAGGTGTTGCTGAAACTACTGTAACTGAAGTTGAAACAGCTTTAGCAAACGGTGACCTTCTTGGTTCAAACAGCAAAATTAAAGCTGCTAAAGAAAAAGCAACTTCTATCAAATCTGAATTGGAAGAAGCTATCGCTAAAAAAGGTAAAAAATAATAACTCACTGAGTTAGAATACTATTAAATACCCGAGGAATTTCCTCGGGTATTTTTTTAATACAAATGTGATGGGCTTGAATAAGAAGAAAATAAAATGGATTTCGATCATTTTTTTGTCATTTGTTTTCCTCGTACTTACCGTTTGCGTCATAATAGTTTCTCAAAAGAAATTACCAAATGATGATCTGAGAAGTGCTCGGGAGGCATTGTCTGAGGCAAAAGAAGCAGAATCTGATGTTTATTCAGACACAAAGTATAAGCAAGCATTGAGAACATACGAGTCGGCAATGACTGCTTGGTCAAGAGAGAATGAACGTTTTATTCTTTTTAGGGACTACTCAAATATTATTGGATCGGCAAAGAAGGCAAAAAAGATTGCAGATGAAGCAAAAGAGGAGTCGATCGAGAAGTCTGCTACTTTAAGTAAAAATGTTGAATCTGCTTTTGCCAGTTTGGAGAAGAAAATTGAATTGTATAATAAGCTTTTTAAGAATCTGCCGATTCCGAAAACAGTTTTTGATGCGCATAACAAGTCGAAAATGCTTTTTAGCGAATCAAAAATTGCTCAGCAAAACGGGAAATTGAAGGAAGCTGATATTCTTTTCAAGAAAGCAGAAATTTATACAAATCATGCTAACACATCGGCTGCCAAGATGTTGCGAGACTACTTCAACGATTATCCGAGGTGGAGAGCGCTGGCAAATGATGCTATTGCCGCATCCAGAGGTGGTGGAAAAATAATATTAGTTGATAAAGTCGCTCATATTTTATATGTTTACCAATCGGGAAAGCCAATTCGTAGTTATGATGTTGAATTTGGTGAAAACTGGATGGCCCATAAAGAGAGGGCAGGAGATAAAGCAACTCCGGAAGGGAATTATCATATAACAAGCAAGAAAGCTGGCGGTGGCACAACTTATTATAAAGCAATGTTGCTCGACTACCCGAATGCCGAAGATAGAGCTCAGTTTGCTAGAAAAAAGCAACAGGGTTTGATCTCGCGCAGAACAGGAATTGGTAATTTAATCGAGATTCATGGAAACGGTGGACGTGGATTCGATTGGACAAGCGGCTGCATCGGGATGAGAGACCGTGACATTGATGATTTGTACCGCCAGGTGGGATCTGGAACACGAGTGACAATAGTTGGTTCAGTTGAACCTTTGTCGTCAATAACTCAAGGCTTGGACTTTTAATTTTTTAAACTTTTTTATAAAAAAAGTGGTTCTATTTTTGAAGGTGAGTTTGTTAAAGATTTACTTTATATATTGAAGCTATGATTCGTAATTTCTTCATTTATCTGGCTGTTATAGTGATTGGAGCTTTGTTTTTTGCTTCTATGGTGTTGTTTGCCATACCAGCTTTACAAGATTCGACAGTTGCTTTGGTTGGATTATCATCAGGCTCGGGAGGTTCTGGTGGAGAGGGTGATAAAGCCACAATCGAAAACGAGGTTGGTAAATTGCAAAAGCAACTTGAAGCCTACACCCCGACCAATGGCTATATGGTTGTGAATACTTCTGATAATCACTTTTATCTGTATAAGGGTCGGCAATTGCTTCGTGAGGGAATATGTTCGACCGGTAAAAACGAGAAGTTGGTTTCGGCAGAAAGAAAATATGAGCACATCTTTTACACTCCTTTTGGAGTTAGAAAAGTATTGAGAAAATCGCCGAATCCAGTTTGGAAAAAGCCAGACTGGGCGTATATTGAAGATGGTTTACCAATTCCAGGCCCGAATGATCCATCCCGCTGGGAAACAGGAACATTGGGTGCATATAAACTAGAAATTGGAGATGGTTATATGATTCATGGCACAATTTATAAACGTCGAATGGGGATGAGTGTAACTCATGGCTGCATACGGTTACTTGATGACGATTTGGAAGCAGTATACAAAACAATGGAAGTAGGTTCAAAAGTATATATCTATTAGTATGAAAGAAAATTCGGCAGATGAATTTGATAGTCTCTTTGCTAAAGAAAAGCCTAAAAGCAAAGGACGGAAATACATTGTTTTACTGATAATCTTGGTTTTTTTAGCCCTGACATCAATCTACGCGTTTTTATCAGTGAGTGCTGTTCGTGATCAGATGGGATTGGCTTTAGCAAGGGCGGAAGCAACTCCGGCTGTGAATTCGGAATTATTTCCACAGCTGAAAGAAAAAGCCTGGTTGGAATCGCGGTTAAAAATGGCTGAATTAGATTCAGTTGGCTTAGCGATCGATTTGGAGCAACATGTAATTCAGCTCGAGCTGAAGGGAGTTGTGGTGATGTCCTCGAAAATACGCGACTGTTCTGTTTCCGGATTCTTTAGGAAAATTGATGGGGGCGCATATTTTGCAACTTTTGGATCTCCATTGACTATCAAGGAATTTAAATCGTCTATTGCGAAGAATCCGTTTAAGGTAGTTGAGGCCCCAAAAGATACCATCGCCGCTCAGCTTGCCGCAGATGCAGCCGCAAAAAAGGAAAAGGAAGAACGCAAAACTGAAAATGTATTCTGGACTGTAAAACTTGACAGAGGTTTCGATCTGGATATTCAGGGGATTGACTCGATTGCTGAGGCACAAAAGAAATATGTATTCGG
>DAOPZV010000038.1:4714-17290 GCA_035353575.1 Prolixibacteraceae bacterium
GTCAAATATCAGGATTTATTCTCGCTGGAGGAAAAAGTTCGAGAATGGGTACCGACAAGGCGATGTTGAGCTTTTGTGGGAAACCTCTGATAAAGCACATTTGCGACCTGATTGAGCCGTTTTGCGTAGAAGTAGTCGTTAGTGGATATAGAGACGAATATGAATCACTTGGAATGAAGATTTTGCCCGATTTATACGCCAATATAGGGCCCATCTCAGGCATATATTCGGCATTAAGGTATTCGACAACTGAATGGACTCTTATTGTTAGTGTCGATACACCAATGATCAATTGCGAATTGCTCGAATTCCTGATTTCAAATAAAAAATCTTTTGAAAGCGTTGTACCAACGCACGACTCCGGGCTGGAACCACTAATTGCATTATATAACAGGTCAGCTTTGCCAAGCGTCAAAGAAATGATTGATACTGAAAATTATAGGATAGCGGATTTGTTATCTCGTATCAACACAAATGAATTGGATTGCAGTGATCTGGTAGGTAAATTCCCTCAACTGTTTCTGAATCTTAACCGGATGGAAGATTATTTGTCCGTTTGATCATGTATTTTCTGGGAATTTTGCCTATGCTTTTGTTACTTTTGGAAAAACAGATTTAAATGGCAGAAATTATATTCTTTATCATTATTGGCTTGCTTGTAGCCGATTTTATTTTTGAGCGAGTGCTTGAATATTTGAATTTTACGATGATTAGCGGTGATTTGCCAGAGGAAATAAGCGATATTTATAGTCCGGACGAGTATGCAAAACAACAAGCTTATCAGAAAGTTAACTATCGCTTTTCTTTTTTTAGCTCGACATTTAGTTTCGTGTTGATGCTAGTGATGGTCGTTTTTTCCGGATTTGCTTTTGTTAACGGATGGGCTTTTTCACTTACCTCGAATCCGATTTTGGGAGCGCTTTTCTTTTTCGGAATATTGTTATTTGCATCCGATATCCTGACAACACCATTTTCGGTGTACGACACTTTTGTGATCGAGCAAAAGTTTGGGTTTAATAAAACGACGCCCAAAATATTTGTTTTTGATAAGTTGAAAGGCTACTTGCTTGGGGCTGTAATTGGTGGTGGTTTGCTGGCGTTAATTATGTACATTTACCAATTGACGACTACAAGCTTCTGGATTTATGCCTGGTTTATTGTCAGTGGGTTTTCAATTCTAATGGTTTTGTTTTATTCAACTTTGATTGTTCCGTTGTTCAACAAGCAAACTCCACTTCCTGAGGGAGAACTGAAAACAGCAATTGAATCATTTGCAAATAAAGTTGGTTTTAAGCTCGACAACATCTTTGTAATTGATGGTTCCAAGCGATCGACCAAAGCGAATGCCTATTTCACCGGGCTGGGTGCAAAAAAACGAATAGTATTATATGATACATTGATTAATGATATGACAACCAATGAACTAGTTGCCGTTTTAGCTCATGAAATTGGTCACTATAAAAAGCATCATGTTGTATGGAGTTTGTTTTTGGGGATTATCCAAACCGGTATCACGTTATTCCTTTTTTCACTGTTTGTGAGTAGCCCCGAATTGTCAGCAGCTTTAGGCGTTGACAGGCCTAGTTTTCACATCGGATTGATTGCATTTGGAATTCTGTATTCGCCAATTTCGTTGATTACAGGCTTGTTTATGAATGTTTTTTCGCGGAAAAACGAATACCAGGCCGATGCTTTCGCAGCCCAATATTTCAGTGCCGACGAATTAGCATCTGCACTGAAGAAATTGTCGGTAAAGAATCTGAGCAATCTGCGGCCACATCCGTTATACGTATTTTTTCATTATTCACATCCGACACTCTTGCAAAGACTAAATGCATTGAAATCGGTTAGATAACAAATTTTTAAATTTTTTATGAAAGCAGAAATAGTAACAATAGGTGACGAAATATTAATAGGCCAAATAGTCGATACCAATTCGGCATGGATGGGGCAGCAGCTCAATCGATTGGGAATTGAGGTTTACCAGGTGACTTCTGTTCACGACGATCACGACCACATTATCCGGGCGATTGATCGGGCCGGAAAAAACGCAGAAATAGTGCTGATAACAGGCGGTTTGGGCCCTACGAAAGACGACATTACCAAGAAATGCCTGTGCGAATATTTTGAGACGGAGCTTATTTTTCATCCTGAAGTTTTAGAGCATGTTAAGTCGCTGCTTTCTTCCCGAAACGTAGTTATCAATCAACTAAATCAGGATCAGGCGTTACTGCCCGCGAATTGCACCGTTTTGCATAACTCAGCCGGAACAGCTTCAGGAATGTGGTTCGAGAAGAATGGGGTTATTTTTATTTCCATGCCGGGCGTTCCTTTCGAAATGGAAGCTATAATGACGGAAGAGGTTTTCCCTCGGTTGAAAGCGATGGGCAAAACGCAGTCGATTGTTCATAAAACGGTATTAACAATTGGGATTCCGGAATCGATGCTGGCAGAACGAATTGAAAAATGGGAAGAAGCGTTGCCCGAATACATTAAGCTTGCGTATTTGCCTAGCCCAATGATGGTTAAACTTCGTCTTAGTGGTTATGGTGCTGATGAACAATTACTTACTGGCGAGATAACCCGGCAGGTTGAAAAGTTGCAGAAATTGATACCTGAAGCAATCTTTGGCTACGATAACGATAACCTTGGAATTGCACTGGGGCAGATGTTAATGAAAAAAGGAAAGACGATGGCGAGTGCCGAAAGTTGTACGGGCGGCAGCATTGCGCAATTTATTACTTCGAATGCAGGAAGTTCGGCCTACTTTAAAGGTGGAATCGTTGCGTACTCAAACGAAATAAAAAACAAAGTACTCGAAGTGCCTAATGACGTTCTGGAGAAATATGGCGCAGTTAGTCAGCAAGTTGCTGAATTGATGGTTGCAGGAGCCCTGAAAGTTTTGAATTCTGATTATGCTGTTGCAACAACCGGCATTGCAGGGCCTGACGGGGGATCGGAAGAAAAGCCGGTTGGAACAGTTTGGATTGCAGTTGGCTGCCGTTCAGGAATTTCAAGCAAGAAATATGTGTTCAAACATAACCGCGAACGAAATATAATAAGAAGCACGCACACAGCGTTAAATATGTTGCGAGTCCTCATTCAATCAGAAAATTAGATTTAAAATGAAACGAAAAATTATCATCATCGCCGGAATTATAGTTTTGATTTTCGCTTCGCTGGCGGCCTTACCTTTCTTGTTTAAAGACAAGCTTTTAGCAAAGGTGAAAACAACGATTAATAGCCAGGTTAATGCCAGGATGGATTTCAAAGGTTTTAGCCTGTCTTTGTTTTCTCATTTCCCGAGGGTGGAGATGGAAATTCGCGACTTAAGCTTGGTCGGCGAAAGCGAGTTCGCAAATGATACCATTTTTTATGCAAGCTCAATTTCGACTGATATTTCTATTTCAGAAATGATTAGTGGCAATGGGATTGAACTGAAAACCCTGATCGTTGAAAATCCAAAAGTTAAACTGATATCAAATAAAGCCGGAAAAACGAACTGGGATATCGCGAAGAAAACGGAATCGAAAACATCATCGGTAAGTTCCTCTTCTTCAGGAAGCTTCAAAATTAAATTGAGCGATGTTAGGGTTAATAACCTCAATCTTAGTTACAGCGATGAGGCTATGCCAATGAATATTTGGTTGAAAAAGACCAATTTGAGTTCTTCGGGAGAGGTTGAAGGATCGGTTACTAATTTTGATTTGAAAGGCGAGGCTGGTGACTTAGTTTTCGAGTACGACTCGGTAAAATATATCTCGAAAACTGCAATTAAAACGGAGACTTTGCTGAAGGCAGATCTTGACAAAATGAAATTCGCTTTTGATAAGGGAAAGTTGCGGATCAATAATTTACCGCTTGAAGTAAACGGCTCGTTTGCAATGCCGAACGACAGCATGCAATTCGATCTGAACTTTAAAAGCGAGAAAAGCGATTTTGCAACTTTGCTGTCGCTGGTTCCGGCTGACTATCAAAAATATTTGGAAAAGGCCGATATAAAAGGTTCTGCCGAATTTAAAGGCTCAGTTAAAGGACTATTTTACAATGAGACTTATCCGGCAATTGATCTTTTGATTTCAGCAGATAATGGTGCTTTTAAATACCAGGGACTGCCCGAGAGTGTTCAGGATATTCAGGTTTTGGCAAAGATCGACAAACCTGAAGGTGCATTGAATTTGTTAAAAGTTGAGATTGAAAAGGCTCACGCTTCAATCAGAAATAATCCGGTTGATCTGAAATTGCTTGTGACCGAGCCGATGACTGACCCGAATATCGACGCATCGTTCTCCGGAACCATTGATTTCGCATCGCTGAAACAGGCAATCCCAATTGACAGCCTGGATATTACAGGTATTCTCAAGGCAAAAATGCAGATGGCCGGAAGAATGTCGTCGATAGAAAAGCAGGAGTATGAGAAGTTTCAATCGAATGGAGAGGCAAGTGTTCAGAATTTCAGGATACAAAGCAATATGCTGACTAAACCGGTTGAAATAAGTCAGGGGCAGGTAAAAGCTACAACCAAGCAAATTACGGTTGATCGGTTTGATGCTAAAATAGGGCAGAGCGATATGTCGCTAAAAGGAGATTTGAATAATTACCTGGCGTACATGTTCAAAAATGGAGTGCTGAAAGGAAACTTTACACTGAAGTCGGGGTTCATGAATTTTTCAGAGCTGTCGAATATTCAGAAACCGAAAAAGCCAGCAAAAGAAGCAAAAACTGAAACTCAAGCTAAACCCGCAACACCTTCTGATTCAGTGGCTGCGTTTCAGGTACCAAAAAATCTCGATTTGGTTTTCCAGTCGGCAATACAGAAGGCTGTGTACGATAAAATGCCGATAAGCAACATCAATGGGCTGGTGAAGGTGAAAGATCAACGAATGGATCTGACAAATTTGTCGATGGAAATGCTTCAGGGAAAGCTTGCGGTAAATGGGTCGTATGCGAACGATAAGGATAATAAGCCAAAGTTTGACTTTAAGGTCGATATGCAAAGTATGGACATTCCAACGGCTTATCAATCGATAAGTACTTTCAGGCATTATTTACCGATTGCGGCCAAGAGTCAGGGAAAATTTTCGATGCAATTTGGGTTGTCGGGAGCCATGAATGAGAAAATGGACTTTGTACCAACCAGTTTAAACGGCGATGGCTTGTTTAACGGCAAAAACCTGATGATTGTTGATTCTCCGGTGTTCGACCAGATTCGCGGGATAATTAAGAAGGAGAAACTGAAGAACGTAAAAATCGACGATTTTACGGCCAAATTCCAGTTCGAAAATGGACAGCTAAAAATGAACCCGTTCAAAACCACAATTGCCGATCAGCAGGCAACTATTTACGGGTCGCTTTCCGCTTCGCGCGAACTTAACCTAAATCTCGATTTCTTGGTGAATCGTGAAGATTTGGGAGCCGACATAAATAAAGGTCTGGATATTTTGCCAGGTTCGCAAAACATTAAAATGATTGATGCATCGGTTATTCTGAAGGGGCCAATTACGAAACCTGAAGTGTCGCTTGATTTAAGTAAGGCAAGAGCCGAGATTGAACAACAGGTAAAAAAAGCTTCGGTTGACGAGATAAAAGGCTCGGTAAAGAAACTTGGTAACGAGTTGAAAAAACTGTTTAAATAGAAGTTGGAAATAGCCTGTACCGAAAGTTTCAGGCTATTTTTTTGCTCGTCGGTCCGCTTTTTTTAGAAGGGGTATGATGCTCAGGGAAGCAGCAAAAAAGTAAGTAATGCCGCATACAACCAAGGCTGTAGTTAAACTGAATTTATCGGTCAGGAAACCTAAAATAGGGCCTATGATGGCGAAAATGATTCTGATTTCCAGGTTGCGAACGGATAGGATAGTGGCGCGCACTTTTGAGTCGGTATATTGGTTGATGTAGTCTTTCAGAACAGGTGTTGCGATCCCTCTCACGATGTAAAATCCGAATAAAATTGCAATTCCGGCATAGCTGATTTCGAAAGCCGTGAGAATGAATCCAACAGAAAGCAAAGTTACAATGGTAATTAAACTGTATTTTTGACCGAGCCAGCGTTCGATGCGGTACGAAAACATGGCAAAAATACCCGCCGAAAGATTTAGCAGAGTCCACAAAACTCCAAAAACCGACACCGGAACCTTGGCTTCCTGAAAGTAAGGCTGGACAAACCAGGCGTAAGTGAGTGTAGCCGCGCCGGTAAACGAAGAAATCATGATTGCGCTGCGCATTTCGGTCTGCAAATAAGTTTGGCTGACTATCGAAATAATTTGCTTCATGTTTAGCCTGACTCTTTCCAGAATATGCTCGGGTTCTTTCAGCATTATTGCCGCCGGAATACCAATGCAGGCCACGAAAAACTGGAAATAGTATGGCATCCTGAGGCTGAACGTGGCCAACAATCCGCCTGCAACGCCAGCAAGCGCCTCAGCAAAGTTTCCCGCAGATGTGATGCTTCCCTCGTATTTGATGTAGTCGTCTTCACGATTTTCAGCTTTCAGCGAATCGTATAAAATAGCCGAATCAGCTCCGGAAACGAAGCTGAATCCAATTCCCAAGACTATTTCGGCACAAACAAAGCTGTAAAAATCTGATGAGAAGCTGTAAATCAACATTCCTAAAGCTCCAAGTATTGATCCCCAGACAATCGTTTTCCGGCAACCCCACACATCAGCTAAGTAGCCTGAAGGAAGTTCGGTTGCAACCATTGCCACCGAGTAAATTGATTTTAGAATAAAAATTTGCGACATCGTCATGCCATTTTGCTGGTAAAAAAGCACGACAATTGGCATCACCAGGTTGAACCACTTGGAAATCTTGACCAGGTATAATTGAGTGATATTTCGGGGAAGATTCTTCAAAAGAGGTATTTGATGCAAAGGTATAGAATCTGCGCGAGCCTGGCGCAAGAATAATGAAATAGTGAAATCACTTTATTGTTAAATTTTAGAAAGTTCGAAAACGATTTCAAAAAATCACAAAAAACGAATAAATTTCAAGAGAAAAGTTTAAATTTTCGTTAGAAATAAAGTAATGATTCTATTTTTGTGATAAAAAGTAAGGAAAATGCAAATTTTAATAAATTAAGACAAAATTAAAGAATAGATCAAATGAAGTTATTTATCCCCCAAAATTACAGGCCTTTACTTGATGTAAATCAGACAGAAAAGGCGATTAAATTAGTAAAAGATACTTTTCAGCAGGATTTGGCTGCCGAGTTACGCTTGCGTCGTGTAACCGCTCCCTTGTTTGTAATGAAAGGTACAGGAATTAACGACGATCTGAATGGGATTGAGCGTCCGGTTACTTTTCCGGTAAAGGAATTAGGAGACAACAAAGCAGAGGTAGTTCATTCATTGGCGAAATGGAAACGAATGTCATTGGCTGACCTTAAAATTAGCCATGGTTACGGTTTATATACCGACATGAATGCTATTCGTCCTGATGAGGAACTCTCAAACATACATTCGCTATATGTTGATCAATGGGACTGGGAACGTGTTATTTCAGAAAATGAACGCAATCTCGATTTTCTAAAGAAAATAGTTCGCAAAATATATTCCGTACTGCTTCGCACGGAGTTTATTGTTACAGAAAACTTTCCGCAGATTCAGCCTGTTCTTCCTGACGAAATTACGTTTATTCATTCGGAAGAACTGGAAGAGCAATATCCTGACCTTACACCCAAAGAACGCGAACACGAAGCTGCAAAAGCGTATGGAGCGGTATTTATTATTGGAATTGGTGGGGCATTGCCCGGAGGAGAGAAACATGATGGGCGCGCACCCGATTATGATGACTGGACGACGCCAACTATTGGCAACCGTAAAGGAATAAATGGAGATATTCTTGTCTGGAATCCGGTTATGGAAACCTCGTTGGAGCTTTCGTCGATGGGAATCCGGGTGGACAAAGACGCGCTTTTAAAGCAATTGGCAATTACAGGAACCGAAGAACGAAAAAACATGTACTGGCACAAACGATTACTAAATGGCGAGTTACCTCTGTCGATTGGCGGCGGAATCGGGCAATCAAGATTGTGCATGTATTTTCTTCGGAAAGCACATATTGGCGAAATTCAGTCGAGTATCTGGCCTGATGAAATGAAAATTTTGTGCAAGGAAAATAATATTGAACTTATTTAATTTTCGGGAGCCTGGCGTCAACCTTCTTTTTCATGCAGTCAGGCTCTTTTTTAAAGGAACGAGGCTCACGATTGCCGAATTTTTATATCTTTGCAACCGCAAAAAAGGATGTCTCGGTAGCTCAGCTGGATAGAGCAACGGCCTTCTAAGCCGTAGGTCCTGGGTTCGAATCCCCGCCGGGATACAAAAAGCCGCTATTTAGCGGCTTTTTTAGCGTTTATAGAGCATTTATTCACTTAATAGCTGATCGAAATACTCAATAGTTTTTATTAATCCTTGACGCAGTGGAACTTTTGGTTCCCAACCTCCTAGCTTTTCTTTAGCCAACGTGATGTCTGGTTGTCGTTGCGTTGGATCGTCGGCAGGTAGCGGCATATAGACGATTTTCGATTTTGAGTTTGTTAGCTCAATGATGTTTTGAGCCAGCTCAAGCATAGTAAACTCGCCAGGATTGCCAATATTAACAGGTCCGATAAAATCATCTCCGGTGTTCATCATCCGGATCATGCCTTCAACTAAATCCGACACGTACTGAAAACTACGCGTTTGCGTTCCGTCTCCAAAAATTGTAATGTCTTTGTTTTGTAATGCCTGAACAATAAAGTTGGAGACAACCCGACCATCGTCAGGTTCCATTTTGGGTCCGTAGGTATTAAAAATCCGGATAATTTTAATCCTGACATTA
Organism: Prolixibacteraceae bacterium; assembly: GCA_035353575.1. GTDB lineage: Bacteria > Bacteroidota > Bacteroidia > Bacteroidales > Prolixibacteraceae > Aquipluma. The sequence continues at coordinate 13,535 of DAOPZV010000038.1, forward strand.
TTTTGCGCATGATAATTAATAAAAAGAGATTCTGCGCAACGTTTCCCTTCGTCGTAGCACGACCTGATTCCTATCGGGTTAACATGCCCCCAGTATTCTTCTGGTTGTGGATGAACATTGGGGTCTCCATATACTTCGCTTGTTGAGGCCTGAAGAACCGTTGCTCTTACTCGTTTGGCGAGCCCCAGCATATTTATAGCACCCATCACCGATGTCTTGATGGTTTTAATGGGATTATACTGGTAATGAACCGGAGATGCCGGGCAGGCCAGATTGTAAATCTGATCAACTTCGATGTAGTAGGGCATGGTTACATCGTGCCTGATCAATTCAAAATATGGATTATCAAGAAGATGAACAATTTTTTGTTTCTTTCCGGTAAAGTAGTTGTCCATGCAAACCACTTCATTTCCGTCGTTGAGTAGTCGTTCACATAAATGAGAACCAACGAACCCCGCGCCACCAGTGACTAGTATTCTTTTCATCCGAATATAATTTGTTTTTTAATTGCCGGATGGAACTCGCATGTGAACTATTCGCGTTGCGGATTTCCGCTTCACTTCAATTCATCCGTGCTCGCGTTTAACGAACATGCTCGTTTCATCTTATTTAGTTGAAATAACAGGTCTGCGACCTATACTGTAATAATTGAAATTGATATCCGCCATTTCTTCAGGCTCATAAATGTTACGACCATCGAAAATCGTTTTAGATTTCATCAGTTTTTCTATAACCCTGAAGTTCGGCATCCTGAATTCCGGCCATTCAGTGACGATAATCAGGGCGTCAGAATCGATACAAGCTTCATACTGATCTTTGCAGTTAGTTATTTTATCGCCTAGAATGCGCTGTGCTTCCTCCATTGCGACTGGGTCGTAAGCCGTTACAGATGCACCTTCTTTTAGCAACGCATCAATTATAACTAATGAAGGAGCCTCGCGCATATCATCGGTTTTTGGTTTAAAGGCCAAACCCCACATCGCAAATTTGAGCCCTTTCAGATTGTTGCCAAAATGACTTTTAATTTTTGAAACTAAAACTGATTTCTGCCTGTAGTTGACGGCTTCTACTGCTTTTAGAATATCGAGAGAGTGTCCATATTCATCAGCAGTGCGAACAAGTGCCTGAACGTCTTTCGGGAAACATGAGCCTCCATAACCCGTTCCCGGATAGATAAACTTGTTTCCAATACGGCTGTCGGATCCAATTCCTTTTCGAACCATACTAACATCAGCACCAACCAATTCACACAAGTTGGCAATATCATTCATGAAACTAATTTTAGTGGCTAGCATCGAATTGGCTGCATATTTTGTCATTTCAGATGAAGCTATATCCATAAACAGAATGGGATGTCCGTTTAGCAGGAACGGCTTGTATAGCCGCTTCATCGTTTTCTCGGCCTCTGTCGATTCAACGCCAACAACAATCCTGTCTGGTTTCAGAAAGTCGTCAACAGCGCTTCCTTCTTTCAGAAATTCGGGGTTTGAAGCAACATCGAATGGAATATCTGCATTCCGAAGCTTCAATTCTTCCTGAATAGCAGCTTTTACTTTTTTTGAAGTACCCACCGGAACAGTACTCTTTGTAACAATAACCATATAATGGTCAAGATTCTTACCAATTTCGCGGGCAACTCCCAGAACATATTTAAGATCGGCGCTTCCATCTTCATCTGGTGGAGTTCCAACTGCAATAAACACCGCTTCAGCGTCAACCAAACTATCTTTCAGATTTGTGGTAAATGAAAGTCTTCCTTTTTCAACGTTACGCCTATATATATCCTCCAATCCTGGCTCGTAAATGGGTATCTGTCCGTTATTTAACTTCTCGATTTTTCGTTGATCAACGTCAACGCAAACAACATCAACTCCTGTTTCTGAAAAACAGGTTCCAGAGACTAAACCTACATAACCTGTTCCTATAACTGATATTTTCATGAATGAATGTTTTGTTTAGTAAAGTTTTTCAAAATTAATAGAAAAGTAGCTGCCGTCGTGAAAACTTGATTAAAATAGCTCAATCCTTTCAGGCAGACATCTCTATTTTGATTTTATCGCTAAAAGAATCCAATATAGAATTCTTCACCTTTTATAAAACGAATAAAACAGGCGCTTAAGTATTATCAGTTTTCGAATTTACGTTTGCTTACTTTATCTACCAGATAAACTATAGATTGATGTGAGATCCCGGAATGCAGGCTTAAGCCTATTTCACACGTTCGGCTGGTTGAATAGCCATTTTTAATATCTCCGGAAAGTTGCTGTTTTAGGTTTCTGAGGCCGTGAACGTTAAGTTCCGGAAAAGAAAAGCCCCGGTCGCCGGCAAAGCCACAACAGTTGGTTTGTGGTACTATAACTTTTGCGGCGCATTTTTGTGCCAGCTCAATCAGTTTTTCTTCCAGCCCCATTTTCTTCATGCTGCAAACTGCAAAAACTGCAATCGTTTCATTAACTGGTGTAATTTCCAGATTGGGAAGCAAATAGTCGAGAATAAATTCAACCGGCTCGTAAAGCTTAATGGCGGAGCCCATGTTTTCCTTCATGGTAAACAGGCAGGGACTCATATCGCATAAAACAGGGTATTTGCCATTTGCACTGGCTTTTATCAATGCAGCTTCCAGTTCTTGCGATTTTTTCATTCCCGCGTCTGTATAACCTTTACTCAAAAAAGCCATTCCACAGCACAGGTTATCCAGGTTTTCAGGATAAATAACTTCAAAACCTCCTTTATTCAAAAGCCCGACCATCTTTTCTGAAAGCTGTTTTTCGTTGCGGTTTTCTTTCGATACGCCCATGCTTCTGTTGATGCACGATGGAAAGTAAACAACTTTATTTTCAGAAGTTAATCGGTTTTGCTGTTCCCTGATTTTTTTTGCGCCGAGAGGTAAATAAGGGTTCCACTGTGGAATCCGGTTCCCTGAAATTGCTCTAAAACCACCGGAGATTCCTTTCATCATTGGAGTTCCCAGAATACTATGGAAAAAACCAACCGTTGACAGCATTGTCCGGGCTGTTGCTGTGGCTCGGTCCATGCGGGCTGCAATTGCACCGGCTACACCGGTCCTGGTCCCGATTTCTTCTTTTCGCAGCGTTTTTACCAGCTTCCCGGTGTCGATTTTTACCGGGCAAGCCGTGGCACACAATCCGTCGGTAGCGCAGGTCTCGTTTCCTTCGTATTTAAACGCTTTGGCCAGCGAGGCGGCAATATGGGGTTCGTGTCCTGTTGTCGATAGGCGCGCCATTTCGCGGTAGGTAACAATTCGTTGCCGGGGCGTCAATGTCAGCTCAGCCGAAACACAATTCGGTTCGCAAAATCCGCATTCGATACATTTGTCGATTTTTTCGCTTGCTGCCGGAATGGGTTTCAGGTTTTTCACATGGGCTTCAGGGTCGTTGTTCAGGATTACTCCGGGGTTCAGTAGATTTTTCGGGTCGAAAATCTGCTTGATTTGTTTCATCAGCTGATATGCCTGGCTGCCCCATTCTTTTTCAACAAATGGCGCCATGTTGCGGCCTGTTCCGTGCTCGGCTTTTAGCGCTCCGTCGTATTTCGAAACAACCAGATCGGCCACATCAGCCATGAACCCGGTGTAGCGGTCAATTTCGCGTTGTTCTCCAAAATCCTGGGTAAAAACAAAGTGCAGGTTTCCTTCCAGAGCATGACCGAAAATTACGGCTTCGTGGTATCCCCATTTTTCAAACAGTTGCTGTAAATCAAGGGTCGCTTCGGCAAGCCTTGGAACCGGGAAAGCGA
>DAOPZV010000038.1:17390-21892 GCA_035353575.1 Prolixibacteraceae bacterium
ATCATCAGCGAACTGGCCCTGAACGGATGTTCGACCACTGTTTTGTAGCTGATTTCTGAAATAAACCCGAGTGTTCCTTCGGAGCCGATCATCAAATGCTCAATAATGTCGAACGGGTCAGAGAAATCGACCAGGGCGTTCAGGCTGTATCCCGTGGTGTTTTTCATCTTGTACTTTCGGGCAATGCGCTGTGCCAAAGCTGAGTCGGCTTTTACTGATTCGGCCATTTCAATAATCGACTGAATGAGATGAGCATGTGTTTGCCTGAATTTGTCCCTGCTTTCAGGGCCGGCAGTGTCTAAAACCGAACCGTCGGCGAAAACAATGCGCATGCTGGCAACGGTTTTATACGAGTTTTCTGAAGTTCCGCAACACATTCCGCTGGCATTGTTGGCGGCAATTCCGCCAATCATAGCGGCGTCAATCGAAGCCGGATCGGGCCCTATTTTTCGTCCGTAAGGCGCCAGTAACGAGTTTACTTTGCCTCCTGTCAATCCGGGCTGAAGGCTAATGTGCAGTCCGTCAGTATCAATTTTGAATTTGTCCCAGTGATTACCGGCAACAAGCAGCACCGAATCTGAAATGGCTTGCCCCGAAAGGCTTGTTCCGGCGGCCCGAAAGGTAACCGGGATGTCGAGCTTTGCGCATTCATTCAGGATAAACGAAACTTCATCCTCATTCATGGTTTTGATTACCAGCTGCGGAATGAGCCTGTAAAAGCTGGCATCGGTGCCAAATGCCAGTGTGTGCAACGGGTCGTGAAAAATGCGCTTTTTGTTGATTGAGGGCGTGAGTCGCTGATAGAGTTGTTGGTATTTGCCGGATAACATGAGACACAGAATTAGAGATTCGGGTAACAAAAGTAGGTAAGTTTTAAAATGAATATTCCGGAGCTGGTATTTCAGTTACTGAAATTGTTTTATTTGTTTTGAATTACCGATATTCGCGTTTGTTAACGACACCTATTCCCAAAACTATGAAGCATTCTTTCTTTCTCGTTTTAATAATCCTGATTACAGCCCCGGTTTTTGGTCAGACAAAACATGAGTCAAGTTTTGTTTCTCCACTATATCAGGAACTTCCTCTCGGAGCAATTCAGCCTGAAGGTTGGTTGAAACACCAGTTGCAGATAATGGCTAAAGGAACTTCGGGACATTTGGATGAAGTTTATTCTAAGATTGAAAAAGACAATGGCTGGCTCGGTGGAGCCGGCGATGCCTGGGAGGAAACCCCTTACTGGTTAGATGGTGCTGTGCCGTTGGCTTGGTTGCTGAAAGATGCCGCGCTTCAGAAAAAAGTTAAGAAATACATAGACTGGACGATAGATCATCAGCGTCCTTCAGGATATTTTGGTGGAATTACCAAGTTTGAACGCGAAAACGACACGCTTGTCACAGTTAAAAATGTGAACGAGGCTGGCGATGACTGGTGGCCTAAAATGGTTATGTTGAAGGTAATGCGTCAATATTACCAGGCTACCGGCGATGCTAGGGTTATCGATTTTATGAGCAAATATTTTCAGTTTCAGTTAAAGACGCTGAAAACAACGCCATTAAGTCGCTGGACGGAATGGGCTGTTTCGCGCGGGGCCGATAATGCGATGATGGCACAATGGCTTTACCAGCAAACCCATGACGAATCGCTGCTTGAACTGGCTTCGCTTATCGAGTCACAATCGTTTAACTGGAGCGAATGGCTGGGTAACCGCGATTGGGTGATTTGGGCTGCAGCACATCAAAATCACGACAATTGGATGCACCGGCATGGCGTGAACGTAGCGATGGGGCTGAAATCTCCGGCCATTAACTACGAGCGTACAGGAGACGAGAAATATTTAAAAAGCCTGAAAACAGGTTTTTCTGATTTGATGACCTTGCATGGTTTGCCGAATGGTATTTTTTCGGCTGACGAAGATTTGCACGGGAACAATCCGGTTCAGGGCAGTGAATTGTGTGCTATTGTTGAAGCGATGTATTCGCTGGAAGAGGCTGCTGCGATAACCGGTGATGCATCTTACCTCGACGCTTTGGAACGCATGGCTTTTAACGCATTACCATCGCAAACAACTGATGATTACAATGCCAAACAATATTTTCAGGTTGCCAATCAGGTGCAGATTTCGAAGGGGGTGTTCAATTTTTCCTTGCCTTTTGAACGCGAGATGACTAATGTTTTGGGTATGCGCAGCGGTTATACCTGTTGTCTTGCCAATATGCACCAGGGATGGCCAAAGTTTGCGCAGCATTTGTGGTACAAGAATACGAAAGGCGGACTAGCTGCATTGGCTTTTAGTCCGTGCTCTGTAAAATCAACCGTTGGAACTGGCAATGCTGAAGTTGAAATAGCGGAAACCACTACGTATCCGTTTGACGATAAAATTCAGTTCGACCTGAAAATGAAGGTTCCCGCAGAATTTCCGCTTGAAATCCGAATTCCGGGATGGTGTAAAGATCCATCGGTAAAAATAAATGGGAAAAAAGTTCCGGTTGAAAATGGAGGACAAATCATTTCAATCAACCGGAAGTGGGCAAATCAGGACCAGGTAATTGTGAATTTTCCAATGGAAGTTACCGCATCCAATTGGGGCAGTAATTCAACAGCAATTGAACGCGGTCCGCTAGTTTATGCGCTTAAAGTGAAAGAACGCTGGGAAAAAGGAAAAGATGAAAAAGAAGGCGACTATTTTTCGGTATATCCCGAATCGGAATGGAACTTTGGATTGGTTCAGGATGCAGTGAAAAGTCCGAAGGAAAAAATAAAAGTTGCAGAGATTGGTAGTGCCGGCAGTGATTTTGTTTGGAACCTCGCGCATGCCCCAATCGAGATTTATGTTCAAGGCAAGCAAATTCCGGCATGGAAGGCTATTGACGGAGTTGCTTTTCAGCCTCAGACGGCCCGCGATGGTGTTTACAAGGGCAAAGTCTCTGACAAAACGACGCAGTTAACGCTTGTGCCTATTGGATGCACTAAAGTAAGAATAGTGGCTTTCCCGGTTGTTAAATAAGTTATAAAGAGATAATGAGTCTTTCTGTATTGCTTGATTTTCCTGAAGACATCTCGCTTTCGGCATTAAAACTTATCAAGCTGAAAAAGAGCGTGATTAAGCTTTTAACTTTGAATGGCGAAGCCACCATTGCGGGATTGTGTAAAGAAACCGACTTCAGTATTCCAACGGTAACTAAAATTATTTCGGAACTGATCGAAGAAGGAATTGTGTCGGAAACCGGAAAAGTTGGCACTACAGGCGGACGACGGCCATCCTTGTATGGAATTAATCCGGATGCCTGTTATTACCTTGGCGTTGAGGTAAAACGTAATTCAGTTAGTATCGGAATTCAGGATTTTAATAATAAATTCGTTAAGCTATCCGAAAATATCGCTTACACTCTCGAAAATTCCAGGGAATCGCTTTTTAAACTTTGCTCGATTATTAACCAGTTTGTAGCTCAATCAGCGGTTGTTCGCGAAAAAATTGTTGGGGCATGCATCAATCTTAGCGGGCGAATAAATTCGATGAAGGGATTTAGTTACAGCTACTTTTTCTTCGAGGAAAAACCTTTAAGCGAGATAATTGAGTCGCAGATAAACATTAAGACGTTTCTTGAAAACGATACACGTGCGATGACATACGGCGAGTACAATTGCGGTGTTGCACAGAGCGAAAAGAACGTCATTTTCGTGAATATTAGTACCGGAGTTGGTATCGGGATTGTTTCTGATGGAAAACTTTATTACGGAAAATCGGGTTATTCCGGAGAATTTGGGCATAGTCCGGTTTTTGATAATGAAATCATTTGCCACTGTGGTAAAAAAGGCTGTCTGGAAACAGAAATCTCGGGAATCGCACTGGAAAGGAAATTTAAACAGGCTCTTGAAAGCGGCTCGACTTCGATTTTATCGGCTACTAAAGCAGTAAACGAAATAACGGTAGAAGATATACTCACCGCGATAATAGAGAAAGAAGACTCTTTGGCAATTGAGATGATTGACGAGATTGGCAGCAAACTAGGGCGTTATCTTTCCATGCTCATCAATATTTTTAATCCTGAGCTGGTTGTTTTAGGCGGTGCACTCGCCGAAACAGGAATGTATTTGCGTCTTCCGGTGAAAACCAGTATTCATAAATATTCATTGAGCTTGGTTAGTCTGGATATGGAATTGAAGACATCAGTTCTAGGATCGAAAGCCGGTGTAATAGGGGCTTGTTACATACTTCGCGATAAGCTTTTTTATAGTATTTAATTTCTGTATCAGAATGAATTACCGTGTTGTCTGTTTTTAATCTCAGTATGCTTAAATTAGTTTTTAAAAATATTTAATAAATATTGACTTTAAATGAAAATAAATTAATTTAGAGGCCTGTTTTGTCCTTTTAAATTCTTTTCAGAAATGAAAGTCAGGCTAAACCAACTAGTTGTTCTTTTTGTTGCCGCAACGGTGTTTAATACGTTTTCTTGTTTTTCTCAAACCCGGAAAACCGATGTGCTTGTAATTGGCGGAAC
>DAOPZV010000038.1:21992-25555 GCA_035353575.1 Prolixibacteraceae bacterium
ACCGGAGAAGGCAATGCTCCTAAAACGGCTAATAAGATTGTTCAGGATTTAACCTGGGCGGCTATACTAAAAGACTATGGTGCCGGTGCTGATAAAACCATTGAAAAACCTGCCGGATACAATTCATCGCTGTTTGCCGGATCATGCGCCATGACAGTAGATTCCATTTTGATCGATTGTTCGAAGATGCTGACATACGGAAAGTTGCCCAACAACAAATACATGATCAACTGGCCGAGGCATGGCAACGATATTAACCTGAATGTGGTGGAAATGAACCGCGGACAGCGCAATCTGGAATTGCAGAAAGCCCGTCAGCGCACGCTCGAATTTGTCTATTACATTCAGCACGAATTGGGCTACAAAAACCTGGGATTGGCTGATGATGAATTTCCTACCACTGATAAATTGCCTTTTGTTCCTTATCACCGGGAAGGACGACGCCTGAAAGGAATTACCAGAATGACCATCAACGATGTTTTATACCGCGATGATGCGCATCCTTTGTACCGCACAGGCATTTCGGTTGGCGACTATCCGGTCGATCATCACCATGCCTGTAATCCGGAGGCTCCAACGATTAAATTTCCGCCGGTGCCTTCATTCAACATTCCTTTGGGAGCGTTAATTCCTGAAAAAATCGAGGGGCTGATTGTTTCTGACAAAGCCATTTCGGTTTCCAATATCATCAACGGTTCAACGAGGCTTCAGCCTTGCGTTTTGCTTACCGGTCAGGCAGCCGGGGCGTTGGCTGCTATTTCAGTAAGAAATAACACGCAAGTCCGAAATGCAAATGTTCGTAAAGTGCAGCAAACCCTTTTAGATGCAGGAGCTTATTTGATGCCGCTGGTTGATGTCGGTCCAACCGATCCGGATTTTCAGGCCATTCAGCGGGTAACGTCTTCAGGAATATTGAAAGTAAAAGGAGAACCACATGCCTGGGCCAACCGAACCTGGTTTTACCCCGATTCGACAATAACTATTCATGAGTTTTCAGAAGGGATTCATTCGTTTAATCCGAAAACGATGGTGAATCCTGAATCGACGGGATTGACTGTTCTTCAGGCTATTCAAATGATTTCTGAATGTGTAGGGAAAGATATTGCGGATGTAAAATCTACAATTTGGGCTCAAAAGATGAAAAGAAGTTTTGATCCGGGAATGCTCATTACCAAAAGGGAATTAAGCATTCTGGTTGACCAGCTTATTCGTCCGTTTGAAACGAAAACAATAGGTTTTGATGGAAAATATAAAAACTAATAAATAATTTAAAATGAATGAATTAGCAAAATACGCCGGACAATACAAAGCCGAATTGTTGGATTCGGTTGTGCCGTTTTGGATGAATCACTCGAAAGATTCGGAGTTTGGCGGGTACTTCACTTGCCTGGATCGATACGGAAAGGTATTCGACACCGATAAATTTATGTGGCTGCAAGGTCGCGAAGTTTGGCTGTTTTCGATGCTATACAACAAAGTAGAGAAACGTCAGGAATGGCTCGACATGGCATTGCATGGCGCGGAGTTCATGAAAAAGCATGGTATGGATGCACAGGGAAACTGGTACTTTTCGCTTACCCGCGAGGGGAAACCACTGATTCAGCCGTACAATATTTTCTCCGATTGCTTTGCTGCCATGGCTTTCAGCGAGTTGTACAAAGCAACCGGCGACGAATCGCACAAAAAACTGGCTTTGGATACGTTCAGTAATATTTTGAATCGTCAGTACAACACGAAAGGCATTTACACCAAAGCTTATCCGGGAACACGTCCGTTGAAAAGCTTCTCGTTGCCTATGATTCTGTGCAACTTGTCGCTGATTATGGAAGATTTGCTTGGAACTGAGCAGGTAAACAAAACGATCCAGCCGCTGATTCACGAAGTGATGGACGTTTTCTACGACCAAAATTCGGGTCTGATTCTCGAAAATGTAACTCCGGAAGGAAATTTCAGCGATTCATTTGAAGGTCGTTTGCTGAATCCGGGTCATTCCAACGAGTCGATGTGGTTCATGATGGATCTCGCTGTTCGCAACAACGACAAAGCCCTGATTGATAAATGTATTGAGATTTTACTTCGCACTACGGAAAAAGGCTGGGATCAGAAATACGGCGGTATCTTCTATTTCCTCGATTTAAAGGGCTATCCGGTTCAGCAGTTGGAGTGGGATCAGAAATTGTGGTGGGTACACATTGAAACATTGATTTCGATGGCCAAAGCTTATCGCTTAACCGGCAACGAAGCCTGTAAAAACTGGTTCGAAACCATCCACGAGTATTCGTGGAACCACTTTAAAGATCCGGAATATGCCGAATGGTTTGGTTACCTGAATCGTCAGGGCGAGCCGCTGCTTCAACTCAAAGGCGGTAAATGGAAAGGCTGTTTCCATGTGCCACGAGGGATGTACGAAATTTGGAAAATTCTGGAATAAAATATAAGCCATATAGTTCTAACGTAAATGGTTTAAAATGAAAAAATTTACCCTATTCCTTTTGTTTGCAATTTCTGTTTCATGTTTTGCACAGAAGCGAGTTCCAAATAATGCCCTTTCACAAAAGCGTTTTACGCCAAAATCGATGGGCTACAAACTCGTTTGGGACGATCAGTTTAACGGAAATTCGTTGGATACCACGAAATGGAATGTTCGTGGGGTTGGGCCCAGGAGGATTGGCTACAACTCGGCATCGGCAGTAAAAGTGGAAGGCGGTTTGCTTAAACTTTTCGCGTTGCAAAAAGGCGACAGTATTTTGGGAAGTGCCATTGGTTCGGCAAAGCATTTTAACCCTAAATACGGCTATTTCGAATGCAGGGCTCAATTGCAAAAGTCCATCGGAATTTGGGGCGCGTTCTGGATGCAGTCTCCTGAAATTTCTAAAGGAGAAGACCCTTCGAAATTTGGAACTGAAATGGATATCTTTGAGTTTTTCAGGGAAATGGGAAACGACACGATTACCCATGCGCTCCATTGGGCGTACGGGCCAAACATGAAATCGGTGGGCATGAAAAGTTACCTGAAAGGCTTAAGCGAAGGATTTCACACGTTCGGACTTGAATGGTCACCCGAGAAGTACTCGTTCTTTATTGATGGATACAAATTTCATGAGCAAACAGTAGGTATCTCAAATATTCCGGAGTACTTGATTTTAAGCATGGAGTTACCCGAAACGATGAAAAGTCTGGAAAAGACCGTTTTCCCGGATGTTTTCCTGGTCGATTGGGTGAAGGTTTATCAGAAAAAACAAACAAACTAACGATATGGAAAAAGATAATTCACGCAGAAGTTTTCTTGCAAAGTCGTCACTGGTTGGACTCTCAGCATTGGGTATGTCGGTCTCAACGTTTGCTGATGATGTTGCAAAACCTGAAATTTCAGGAGAGATAGAATCGAAATTGATTGTTCCGAAAGCCAAAGGACTGAAAATTACAGGTACTTTTCTGGACGAGATTTCGCACGATATTCCGCACCAAAACTGGGGCGAGAAAGAATGGGATGCCGATTTTGCCAACATGAAAGCCATTGGCATCGACACGGTGATCATGATTCGTTCGGGCTACCGGAAGTT
>DAOPZV010000039.1:0-20339 GCA_035353575.1 Prolixibacteraceae bacterium
GTACCCGAAGCCGGAATCGAACCGGCACGATATTGCTATCACTGGATTTTGAGTCCAGCGCGTCTACCAATTCCGCCATTCGGGCGTACCTGTAAACCGGCTGCAAAAATAACTGAAAAATCCATTGCTCAAAGAATTTCAGCTAATTTTCTTGACTTTTTCACAATACGGAATGTGAATTCTTATTTTGTTGAGCAATATTTTTCTTTAAATAGCTTGTTTAAAGCTTGTTGAGTTAAGTGATGATTCGTCTTGTCAAAAGCAACAAATAATCATTATTATACAACTTTCGATTTTTTTATACCTTTAGCCAAATTCTCAAAAAGCTGACGACTGAGCTGGTATAGCTATGGATTTAACTGAAGACAGGGAACTTTATCTTAAACTTAGAGACGGAGACGAGAGGGCCTTTCAGTCCCTTTTTCGAAAATATTACTCGGCGATGTGCCACTTTGCAAACCAGTTTCTATCAGATTCTGAAGTCGCCGAAGAGATTGTTCAGGAGATGTTTGTAAAGATTTGGGAAAAGCGAACTGCTCTGAACATCGAAACATCAGTTAAACACTATCTATTTCGTTCTGTTCGTAACCACTGCCTCAATCAAATTCAGCATGAGAAAATAAAAAAGCAGTATGCCAATAAAGTTATGAAAACGGCGAGCCAGGAATTTAATCCAGACGATTACTTTCTTGAGGTTGACCTGATTAAGCGAATCGAGAAGAGCATTGAATCGTTGCCTCCCAAGCGACGAGAAATCTTCAGGCTGAGTCGTGAACAGGGAATGAAATACAAAGAAATCGCCGACGCGCTCGATATTTCGGTTAAAACAGTCGAGGCGCAGATGGGTCTTGCACTGAAACATCTGCGTGAGGACCTGAAAGATTTTGCCAACCATTTGGTTACTCTATTTTGCTTTTTTAAAAAATCAGGAAAATCAATTAAGGGTGAACGTGGTACTTCGATGTCATAAAGTCGTATGAAAACAAATCAGCATATAGAAGATAAAGATTGGGAGTTACTCGCTCGCTCGGTTTACGACAAAGATTCGGGCATTTCGGCTAATGAACTGAAGGATGCAAAGAATGCTGTTTTTTCATCGGAAAGCGAAAGCGAGCAACTTCATCAATTGGTGCAAAAGGTTGATTTGTATTTTGAGTTGAACAACTATCAGGTTAATGAAGCTTGGGCAAAAGTAGAGAATCAGATACATAGTCAGTCAAAACAAAATGATCGGGGAATCCGAAAGTTGTTTGAAGGTTCGGCCTTTAGGGCCATTGCCGCTGTATTTGTGGGTTTGATGTTGGTTGTTTCAGGATATTTTGTTGCTCATAAATCCAATATTGGTGATTCGTTTGTAGAAGTAAAGTCAACTGATAAGGTTGTAAATATGATTGGCTTACCCGACGGAACTTTTGTTAGCCTGAATACCAATACCCGAATTACATATCCGAAGAAATTTGTAGGAAATCTTCGTGAAGTAAGTATTGAAGGGGAAGCTTTTTTTGAAGTAAAACCAGACAAAAATAAACCTTTCGTTATTCATGCAGGAAAAGCACAGATAAAAGTATTAGGTACCAGCTTTTGTGTGAACGCTTATCCTGAAGCAAAACAGGTTGAAGTCATTGTTCAAACCGGGAAAGTACAGGTATTGAACAAAGCGGCCGAACCTGCGCAAACCAATGAACTGATCCTTGTTCCCGGCGATAAAGGAACCTTGGTTTATGCAAGCAATTCGTTGCAGAAAACATCAAACCAAGATGTCAATTTCATTGCCTGGAAAACGCGCAACCTAATTTTTAAGGCGACTTCGCTAAACGAAGTAATTCGGAATCTCGAAAAAGTGTACAATGTGAAAATCAGTTTAGCCGATCCCAGGCTGAATGACCTGCTGTTGACTGCTCAATTCAACGACTATCCTCTCGATTTTATCCTGAAAGTCATCGAAAATACTTTTCAACTTGAAGTTCAGGGGAGCAACGGGCAGTATGTTTTGAAAATACGATCCTAACGTTTATTGTTTAAAATAGCCATGAAAACAATTCGAATCATACCCTTTATTATATTTTGCATAATTTGCGTCATGTTTGTTTTAGCTCCAGGGGAATCTCTTGCCCAAAAGCAAAAATCAAAAACAAAGCAAAATACTTCTCAGAATAAAACACAAGATCCAAAAGCAAATTTTTTGGATCAAAGCATCAGCATTTATGCTGAAAATGAATCACTTTCGGAAGTCATCGAGAAAATATGCGCCTATCTTCATCTGGATTATTCTTATAATTCTGACCTAATTTCAGGAAAGAATATTTCTCTGAATGTCTCGAATAAACCGATCAAATACGTACTTGAACAGTTGATGAAAGACTCGAAATTGCTTTTTGAACTTCAGGATAACCTTTTGGTTGTGAGAGATTACGAATCGTTGGAAAAGAGTAATGATTATCAGAAAAAACTTCGGGGTTTCACGAATCAAACCGGATTCATTTTCGATTCGCCGAAAAAGAAATCGGTGACAATTAATTTCAAATCGTCGAACAACCTGATTATCATTCCGGTAACTATAAATAATTCAGACACGCTGAATTTTATACTTGATACCGGAGTCAGGTATCCGATTATTACCGAATTACCATTCGTTAATAAGCTGAATCTTAATTTTTTACAGCCAATAAATGTACGCGGCTTGGGTGAAGGCGAACAACTAACGGCATATCGTTCAGGAAATAATACCATTACGCTTAATGGCTTAGCTGCTTATGATCAGGAAATTCACATGGTGATTAACGAAAACTTCCAGATTTCGCATATTCTTGGAATTCCGGTTCACGGTTTGATTGGCTTTAATCTGTTTAAAGATTATGTGGTTAAAATTGATTACCCGGAGCATAAAATTACTTTGACCAAACCCGAATATTTCTCATACAAGGAAAAAGAACGCGACATTGTTTTGCCGCTGACTCTGGAGCAAAACAAGCCGTTTGTGAAAACCACTATTGTTACCGATAAAAATGAGGATGTGCCGGTGAAGTTGCTGGTTGATACCGGAGCAAGCGATGCTATCTGGCTTTCGACAAACTCCGACAACCGGATTGCTTTGCCCGAGAACCATATCGAAACGTTTTTGGGGCGCGGTTTGAGTGGTGATCTTTATGGTAAAAAAGGCAGGATTGGAGCCATTTGGGTTGGGCCGTTGGTTCTTTACGAGCCTATTGTTGCCTTTCCGGATAACGAACTTGTTGATGAACTAATTGGTAAAAATGATCGCAACGGAACGCTTGGAGCCGAGATTTTGAGAAGGTTTTATGTAACTATGGACTATCCGAACAAACGGCTGATTTTGAGACCAAACGTGAACCTTAAAGACGACTTTAATTACAACATGAGTGGTCTGGAGGTTACCAATCCAATGCCCGGATTGCCAATTTTCCTGATCAGCAACATTCGGAGAAATTCTCCGGCTTACTACGCCGGAGTCCTGGAAAACGACCAGATAATTTCAATAAACAACACCAGTAACAAAGCTTTAAGTTTAAATGATATAAATTTGTTGTTCCAGAGTCAGGAAGACCGAAGAATTAAGATGACCGTTCTTCGTAATGGAGAGCAAATTAAAACAGAGTTTTTCCTGCGTAAAATGTTTTAGATACCCGGTTTTAAACCTGAACCTGATGAAGCCAGTGCGCGGATTTTTGCTGATTGTTTTCCTTTTGTTGTTTGAGAATTCTTTCGGACAAAAGGAAAACAATTCTGTACTGGAAAAGAAAGTTACGCTTCAGGTAACAGCGGAGACAATTGCTTCAATACTCGATAAAATTTCAATTCAGGCTAAAATCTTTTTTTCATACGACGCGTCGTTGATTGAAGCAGATAAGAAAAAAGACATTTCGGTAACCGATCAATCTATTCGGGAAACGCTTGATTTGCTGTTCGAATCGCGTTTTGAGTACAAGGTAATGGGCGACCAGGTAATCATTGCCAAACCCGACGATGGGCAACCAAAAAAAAAAGCTGAGGCAGGAGATGGCCGCCCAAAAATCATTCTGTTCAAGGGAAAAGTAGCCGACAGAGAAGAAAAGGATGCATTGCCGTACTCCAATATTTTTGTTTTAAGGAAAAATATCGGAACGGTTTCGAACAACGATGGAGAGTTTATTTTGAAAGTTCCCGAATCGATGAGCCGCGACACAATTGTAGTTTCGTGTTTAGGATATAGGCAGCAAATATTTCCGATAAGTCAGCTGGCCGATAAAGATTATTCGGTGGCGCTGGAACCCAATTCCGTTCAGCTTAAAGAGATAAGGGTAACGGTTGTCAATCCTGAAGAAATTGTAAACCGGATTTTAGCTAAAATTCCGATTAATTATGGGCGCGAAACGGAAGTGATGACTTCGTTTTACCGCGAAGTTCTGAAGCAGGACAACAAATACATAGGTGTGGCCGAAGCGCTGATGGAAATCAGGAAAGCATCGTACGATAATGTTTACACTCAGGATAAAGTTAAAGTGATTAGAGGGAGAAAAAGCGACAATGTCAGGCCGTTTCAGTTTGTCGATTTTAAAATTCAGGGCGGGCCCTATTACATCACCAAACTGGATGTAGTGAAAACGCTTGATTCGTTTCTCGATCCTGAATTTCGCGATATGTATAAATATACAATGGAGGGAGTAATTGATGTTGACAACCGGGCCACTTACCTGCTTTCGTTCAAGCCGAAGGAAAAGTCGGAAGACGCAGATTATGAGGGCAAACTGTACGTGGATATGTCGTCATTGGCGCTGGTCAGGGCCGAATTCTGCCTCAGTAAGGCTGGGTTAAAATATGCGCGGGAGGCGCTTATCCGGAAAAAGCCAAAAGATTTTTACGTCCGTCCGTTTGATGTTGAATACAAAGTTTCGTACCGCCGATCGGAAAATAAATGGCATTTGAGCACTGCAAGGGCATCGATTAAATTCAGGGTGAAGAGCAAGCAGGATCGGGTGAATTCTGTCTTTCACAGCGAGTCAGAATTGCTAATAACAGATTTCAGACCCGACGACAAAAACAGATTCAGGCGGGACGAGCTGTTTCGCTCTGATGATATTTTTACTGAAGTAATTTCAAGTTACAACGACGGTTATTGGGGTGATTATAATACCATTAAGCCTTCTGAGGAACTTCGAAAATCGCTTGAAAATTATACAATGAAGAGCGACTCGCTTTTTAAAAACGAAAATGCAAACCCGATCAATAAACCTTAATCACGCATTACTATGAAACGAACATGTTTTCAGGAAGAACAAACACCGATTGGAATGTCGATATGTGAGCTCCATTCGGCAATTAAAAAAACAAATTATTTGCGGATGAAATCGTTGATCTCTTTGTTTTCAATGGTTTTGTTCGTCTCGTTCCTTTCAGCTCAGGAACAGAGCCCCATCCCAAAAATCAGCCAGCAAATCAGTACTTATTTCAGTTATTATCCACGCGAAAAAGTCTTTCTATCAACTGACAAACAGCTGTACCGGCCTGGAGAAACAATTTGGTTTCGCAGTTTTGTTTCAAATGGCGATAATCTGCTTTCGTCGGAAGAAAACAGCAAAATATACGTTGGTCTGTACGATAAAATGGGCTCGGCATTAAAGAAAGACGTGTATAAACTCGAAGCTGGCTCGGCATTTGGTGATCTGTTAATTCCCGAGAAACTCGACGATACAAATTACTTTTTGGTCGCCTACACTTCGGTGCAGAGCTCGCAGGACCAAATCGCAATTATTCCGCTGAAGATAGAATCGCAATACAGTAACCAGTGGGTTGTTGACGCGGTGGCTAAAGATAGCGTATCAATTTCAGGAAAGTCAAATGAGTTATTTGTTATTCTGCGGGATTTTTCAGGAGAAATGCAGAAAAACGAACCGCTCAGGTTCGAAATACGGAATGGATCGGAAGTGATAGCGAAAGACAAAGTTAAAACAGACGAAGCCGGAAAAGCTACAATTTTGTTTACCATCCCTAACAAAACAAACGGCGAACCATTTATTTGCAGGCTTTCCGATTCGAGAGAAGAGTGGTCGCACGACATTTTTTTGCCGACAAACCTCGATCCGGTTGTAATCCAGTTTTTTCCTGAAGGTGGGAATTTAATAGCCGGAGTTCCGACAAGAGTTGGGTTCACCGCGTTCAATAAATGGGGAATTCCGGTGAATATTGATGGGTCGCTGGCAAATGCACAGGGCGAAAAGGTTGCACCTGTAAAAACCGTTTCAAAGGGGCTGGGAATGTATTCAATCAGCATTCCTGAACAACAGCAATACAGGCTTATTGTATCTGGTACTGAGGGACAGAACCAATCATTTGATTTGCCGATGCCTTTAAAAGATGGATTAGCGCTTTCGGTAACTAAAACCGATGCTGAATTTATTTATTCAAACCTGACTTTTCCCGATAAACAAAAGCACCCGGTTGCATTAACTGTAACTCATGGAAACAACGTTTATTGGGCAGCCGATATGGAAATTAACGGCACGGGCAGGCTGAAGATCCCGGTTGAAAAGCTTTCGCGTGGTATAAACCTGCTTTCGGTCTATTCCAAAGAAGGAAATCTGCTGGCCAACAGAATCGTATATAAAGACAGCAGTCAGAAGCTAAAGATCGCTGTTCAGCCGGGGCAAACCGCTCTTCACTCCGGCGAAAAGATGAAAGTAAAAGCTTTGTTAACCAACGAAAATAACCAGCCTGTTGCCGGAAATATCTCCGTATCTGTTTCAGATAAATTCAGAAATGAAGGAAATGCTAATAAAATAGCAGATTACCTGATGATTGAATCGGAGCTTGAAACGCCGTTCTCACTCATTCCGAATTCGTTTAGAGATAAAGTCGGGAACTCAGCGTTTACCGATGTTTTCTTGATTGCCAATAAGTTGAAGGGATTTAACTGGGAGAACATAAATAAGTTTAGACCAGAGAATGCTTCAGTAGCTAATGTGGAGAACTTTAAAATTTCAGGATTTGTTACGGATAAAAGCGGAGCTAAAGTAGGCAAGGCTAAAGTGACACTTACAGAAGAAAAAACGGGAAAGAAATATACAGCGGCGACAAATGCCGAAGGAATTTTTCTGTTTCCTGAATTGAAAATGGGTGATCTCAATAAATTTATTGCAAAGGCTCTCGATGCCGACGGTAAGGCCGTTTTAAACATTAACTTAATTAAGAATCTGGAAGGTCAAATTGCTGTGAATATATCCGAAGTCATTCAGAAATATAATTTGCTCAACAAAGAAATTGTGGCCAATGACGCGTACTTCAGCAACAACGAATGGTTATTTTCAAAAGCGCCGAAAGCGGTAAAGGCGAATACGCAAAGCTTTGAAAACCAGAGACGAATGTTCTCGTCGGCGTCGAGTATTCTGGATGTCATTAAAACGATCAAGCAATATAAGATTGTAAATAACCAGATTGTTTTTCTCGGATCGGAGAATTCGCTAAACTATCAGGGCGGAGCGCTTATAGTACTTGATGGGCAGCAACTTGGAACAGATATTTCGGCTATTTCGAATATTTCACCTGCCGACGTCGATCACATCAATGTTTCAACAAATCCAATGGATATACAGCGCTACACCGGGTTGAATTCGGTTGGTGTAATCGAAATTTTCCAGAAAAAAGCCAAAACGGTTGAAGTTGCGCAAAAAAAATCGTCGTCGGATAAATATGATGGGGAGTTCAAAGTTCCAACTCCATTCGTTAGCGAAATCGGAAACTTAAAAAAAGACAACCGCACGACTCTGGTCTGGATTCCGGAGCAAAAGGTCGATGCTTCCGGGCAGTTTGAATTTACAGTTTCTGCTGGTCGGGTTTTGTCTGATTTTGTAATAGAAGTGCAGGGAATCACGCTGGATGGTGTAATGGGAACTGGCACGTCAGCATTTTCAGTTGTGAAATAGTTCTTTGGCACTTTAAATAAGACGAATCCCGGAGAAGCGATACCGTTCGCTTCCCCGGGATTTGTTTTTGCCTATTAGCCAGGAATGATCTTGAGCGCTAAAATTTAAGTGTAACGCCGAGGTTGAGGTAAGCAATTCCGGAGCCAAGTTCGCCCATTACTGCAAATTTTTCGTTGAAAAAGTAGCGAGCGCCAATAAAACCCGAAAATATTACCCCACTTGCGGTTGCGCTATAGTTGTACCCGGGTATTGAATTGCCAGTTTCTTTTGCACTTACAATATCGTATCCCAATAGGGCACCAGCATAAGTATCCAGTTTGTCAACCAGATGATAATGAACGTAACCTCTCGGGCCTACAATGATGTTGTTGTATTTCCAGCCCCATCCCATGTAGTCCCACTTGGCGCCGGTGTAACCCAGGTATCCGCCAACGCCTAATGCACCTTTCCCATCGAATAAGTCGTCCTTCAGAACATATTCCAGTGAGGCTGAAATTGGAGGAATTTTGCTGCTGTAGCCCGAACCTGAATACAATGCGCTGGCCAATCCGACGCCGATATTGAGATTTTTATCTCCTTTTTTAACTTGTGCGTTTGCTGCTACTGCGACTAAAACGATTACAATAGCGAGAAGTAGATTTTTAAATTTCATAGCAAATAAGTGTTATGGTTAAAATAATAATATGACTTTTTGTTTCCTGTCTCTTCAGCTTTAATGGATTCCGTTCTGCGTTAAAGCTATTCGATTAGTTGACAGTGATGTTTTTTTGATAGACAACCTGGGTGCCAAAAGCAATTTTCTTACCGCCGTATGTGGCAAAGGTTACATTGTAAGGAGCGGCGCTTATAGCTGCAGAGCCTGCTTTCAGGCTACTAAGTTGCGAGGCCGTGAAGGTGTATGACTTGGTTGTTCCCGGCACCGTTTTGTGAATGTTATTGACCACGAAAATAATAGAGTCGGCTCCTGAGACACCTGTAAATGAAATAGTGTAACTGCTTCCCGAACTTAACGTTGAAGCGGCTGAGAAGCCCGATGCAACAGGAAATGATTTGCTTACCATATGATTAAAAGCTGTAAATCCGTTTCCACCAGAAACATCCCATTTAATTCCGGATGAAAAGTTAATTCCCTCTGGTTGAGTGGGTAAAATGGTGTACAGATAGCTGTTCGACATGTTTGTAAGTACATTCCCGTTCAATTTAACAGTTCCGGCATCGACATTTTTACCGGAATTTACGAAGGCACCGACTCCTGAACCGGCCTCAACTGAAACTTCGTAGCCCATAACGGTCATTGTAGTTGATTGCTGAATGGCCCAGAGTACACCGTCGGTTCCGGTCAGTGCAGGCGTGGTTGAACTTGTTTGCCCTGATGTGCTGTCGGCGTCGTCTTTTTGGCAAGCTATCAACACTGAAAATGTTAGCATTACGAGCAGACCAGCTGCGAATTTTTTTCCTTTTACTTTCATAATAGTTCTATTTTTCGGTTAAACTATTGCGAAAGTAGCCGGTTCTCAAAGTCTTTTTAATACGGGAAAAGTCGTATATCGGCTCATAGTTTATCAGTACAAAATCGTATTTTTCCTGAATGAAGTTGAAGTCTTTTTTTAGATAGAGAGGGCGGGGCAGAACTGGTAATTTTTTAGGTTTTGGAAAGGTGGTGTTTCGTTTCGGATATCGCTTTTTATTCAACAATTAGTTGTATGTTTCAGTGTTTTTTAACCATAGTGTCCGTTGTGAAAAATTAATTTGTGAATTTAGGGTAGTTTACCTGCCGAACGGATATAGGTAGAGTTGAGAAGTGAAATAATGGCATGGCAAAAACGAAAAACCAATGTGTTGAGCTAGCTGTTATGCTATAACTTTGAGTGGATAGGAAAATGAAGAAGTGGAATACAAAATTTTTGGCAATAGCTGGTCTTTTTTTTCTGGCTGCATTTTATCGCGGAGAGGCTCAAATAACTGTTAATGATGTTCCTGAGAGTTTTAAGCTTCAACTAAAAAGTGCGGCAATTTTA
This sequence comes from Prolixibacteraceae bacterium, assembly GCA_035353575.1. Classification (GTDB taxonomy): domain Bacteria; phylum Bacteroidota; class Bacteroidia; order Bacteroidales; family Prolixibacteraceae; genus Aquipluma. Next base: position 9,935 of record DAOPZV010000039.1, read on the forward strand.
CCGGCGCTGGAGCTCGATTCTGTTCAACCTTCTAAAATGCTGAAGGAAGATGCCGATTTCAGGATTGACAATCGGTTCGGAGTTGTTCAGCAATTTGCCTTGAATATTAAAGACGCTGGTTTAAAAACTGATATTCCCGGAAAGGGTTCGATATGGCAATATGAGATTGACTCAAAGGATGCCTTCTCGTTGGGCGTTTTTTTTAAATCGTTCAATTTGCCCAAGGGTGCGCGGCTTTATTTTTATGATCCATCAAAAACTTTGTTGAGAGGTGCTTTTTCGGAGTTGAATAACAATGCCGAAAAGCGGCTGCCAGTTGCCGAGTTTCCTTCCAAAAAACTAATTATCGAGTACTTCGAACCGTCTTCTTCAGAATTTTCCGGCGAAGTAGTTATTGGTTCTGTTTCGCAGGCCTATGTTGATTTGAACGCAGTTGCGACCACGCGAATAGGAATCAATTGCCCGGAGGGCGCCGATTGGCAAAATGAAAAAAACAGCGTTTGCCTGATGACCTTCAATGACTCGAAATATTCTTATTACTGCTCCGGGGCGTTGGTAAACAATGTTCGCGAAGATGGAACTCCTTATTTTTTAACGGCAAACCATTGTATCAGTACTTCTTCCGAAGCAAGCACCTTGGTTACGTATTTTCAATACGAGAATTCGACTTGCTCTTCGAGCGATGCAAAGAACAATAAAACACTCGCGGGCGCGACATTAAAGTCAACCAGTACGTATTCCGATTTTTCTCTTTTACTTCTGAAAGAATATCCACCGACTAGTTATAGCCCATATTTTGCCGGATGGAATGCTGCTGGTGACAATCCAACATCCGGAGTAGGAATTCATCATCCGGAAGGAACGCCCAAATGTATAGCCGTTGAAAATAATGCCGTTAAAAGTTATCCATATTCAACACAATGGACCGACGATACAGGCAAAGTGATGTCAACCACCACGGCAAATTCGCATTGGTGGGTCATTTTCAACGCCGGAGACACTGAAGCTGGCTCATCAGGAAGTCCTTTTTTCGACCAAAACAAACGTATTGTTGGGCAATTGCATGGTGGCAGCTCTGGTGAGTCGTTGTACGGAAAATTTTCAATGTCGTGGAATTATTCTGCAACTTATTCAAATCAGTTGGCCCATTGGCTCGACCCGGATAATACCGGCGTGAAGAAATTAGACGGATTGGGCCAGCTGCCGCCAAAAGCCAATTTTATTGCCGAAATTCAGGAAGTATGTCTCAATTCGCCGATTCAGTTTACCGACGAGAGCAAAAACATGCCAACCCAATGGCTTTGGAAAATTTCACCAACGGCTTATCAGTTTACAAACGGAACAGACAGTACCTCGCAGAATCCCAAAATCGCCTTTCTGAAAGAAGGAATTTATTCTGTAACAATGAAAGCGACAAACACCTATGGGTCGGATGTCAATACACAAAACAACTATATTGTGGCCAGAAGTAATCTCGATGTTCGGTTTTATCAGGCAAGTACGGCTGACAGTACGGTTTGCGGTTGCGACCTGAAACCTTTCCCGTTAATTGCCAAAGGTGCACTTTCATATAGTTTCCAGGTTTCTGAAAAAGAAAAAATTTCAACTACTGTGAAGGCAGATACGCTGTTCCTTACGCTAAATAGCTCGGCAATTGGAGGTGGTTCTTTCGACACCTGGGTAAAGGTTGCGGGAACACACGGAACATGTTCGGCTTCCGACAGTATTCTTTTTCATGTAATCGTTCAACCCAATGATAATATAAAAAATGCAGCGGCCTTGTCGCTGGGGAGCAACTCCGGATATTCAAACCGATGTGCTACAACCGAGACCGGAGAGCCTGTCCCTCCGGAAAGTGGCTGTACTGTTGATGTCGGATGGTGTCCGAAAACAACAGGAAAATCGAGTGTGCTCGACAATTCGGTGTGGTTCTCGTTTATTGCGCCGTCAAATGGCTTGTTGACAATCGATACCAAGGGATTTGACGACCAGATTGCGGTTTATGGGGCCGACAGTGAGAGTGATTTAGCGACTAAGGGAAAATACACGCTGATTGCAGCAAATGATAATCGTTCAGCTTCGGACTACACTTCGGAGCTGGAGAATTTGAAACTGACGCCCGGGAAACGTTACTGGATGCAGGTTGACGGAAAGAACGCAGCATACGGGAATATTGATATTGATTTAATCAGTAATTCGCTGGAAGTTTATCCCAATCCGTCCTCCGGCTCATTCAACATGGTTATTGCAAATCCGGTTGAAGGAAATGCTCAAGTTACCGTTCACAGCATTCAGGGGCAGAAAATATACGAAGAACAATTGCCGGTGAGTATGACTTCGAACAAATTTGTTCTTGATTTAACTGGTTTTGCATCGGGAATGTATTTGCTTAATGTTCAAATGAACGGATATAACCACAGCAAAAAGCTGATAATAAGAAAATAGTTCGAAGCTGTGGTAGCCAAAATTTTAAGGTTTTCCCAACGCGAAATTATTATTTGGGCTGAGTAGCAAGGTATCTTCCTGAAATGAAGCGGATCGGATACCAGGCAGCTAAAAACCCGATTCCGGAAACCAGGGCGAAAATGGCAAAAAGATCGCTCGGTTTAATTTTAACGGGATAGGCCGTGAAAATGAAGGAACCACTGCCGGGAACTTTCAGAATACCAAATCGAATTTGAATCCAGCAAATTATTACCCCAACAATAATACCAATAAATGCGCCGGCCAGTGAAATCATCCAACCTTCGAAAAGGAAAATTCTACGGATTAGTTTTTGATTGGCACCCATACTCTGAAGAACAGAAATGTCGGCCTTTTTGTCGATTATGAGCATTGAAAGTGAACCAAGAATATTGAATGACGCGATAACCAAAATAAAGGCGAGAATGAAGAAAATAGCCCATTTTTCAGATTGCATCACCCGGTAAAACAACTCATGTTGTTCGAACCTGGTTTTTATATCGAATCCGCTGCCGATTTTTCCTGAAATTGCTGCTTTTATCTTTTCTGGTTCTGTTCCTTTTTCGATTCTGATTTCGATCGCACTGACTTTTGAATTCATTTCAAACAGTTCGCGGGCATAGTCTATGGGAACCAAAACGTATTTTGAGTCAATTTCTTGTTGGCTCGAGAATATTCCTGAAGCATAAATAGTTCCGTGTTTGAAGGTATTGTCAAGCGTCGGACGTCCTGCAACTTCGTCTTTCAGTGTATAAATGTGGATCGCATCAGAAAAATTCAGCCCGACAGAAAGGTAGTAGGCAACGCCCTGGCCAACAACAGCGTATGGAACCTGATTGGATTCCAGCAAAAATTTGCCACTTACAATTGATGCCGAATCAAGCTTCGACGTTTTGTTATAATCAGGCGGAACTCCTTTTAAGGTAGCAAAGTACATTCGTTTATTGTACATCAGAAAAACATCTTTCTCGATAACCGGAGTCACCGATAAAACGCCCTTTGCGCTTCGAATCTCGTCAATATTAATGGCGCTTAGTTCAAAAGGTTTGCCCTTCACGCTGTTCGAAATCTTTATGTCGGGATCGAATACCGAAAAAAGATCTTTTATGGTCGATTCGAGCCCGTTGAAAACAGAAAGGATAACTACCAATGCCAATGTTCCTACGGTTACACCTGCAACCGAAATTCCGGATATCACGTTAATCACATTAACCGATTTCTTCGAAATGAGGTAACGACGGGCGATATAGAAGGCTGTTCTCAAAGGGGTTTAGATTGTTTCTTTAGTTCCTATTGTTTCTATTTTCGGTAATTTCTTCCGACTTCTGTCTTCTGACCTTTTCCTATTTCCAGGCTTTTACAATCAAACCGGTTCCGGTTTTATGCTTCATTCTCAGATCAAAAAAGTTCAGGATAAGCGCAAACGGAAAAACTACCAGGTAGTAAAACGGTAAAATCACGAAGAAAATTTTGCTGACTCCTAACAATAGAATTGGATATTTCATCGAAAGTTTCCACGATATCTTCCCTGGGCATCCGTATGAATACCGAGCTTGTACTTTCGCAAAACCTGCCGATTTTAATTTAGCTTCAATATCCTGAATGTTGTAGCCATCGCGCACATGCTCGTCAATAAACCCGTGAACGCCGTCTTCGTGATCGTGGTCGTGTGAGTCGGAACCTCCCTGATCAGAAGGTGTTGAAATTAAAAGCAGTCCTCCTTCTCGTAACGACGAGTAGAAATTCCTGAAAACCTGCACGTCTTCTTCAATATGTTCCATCACGTCAACCGAAAGCACGAGGTCGTATTTTGAGGGTTCGTTGAATTGAGTTAAATCTGCCAGTTCAAATTTTACCCGGTTTGCCAAACCTGCTTTCTGCATAAACTGGTTACAATCTTCTATCTGCTCGGGTTTTATGTCAACTGCTTTTATTTCGGCACTGCTAAACCAGCTCGCCATTCGGTAGGTGTACTGACCAAACCCAGAACCGGCATCGAGTATTGCCTTTACTTCGGGCGTTGAGTGCAATCGGCTGCGGAGCTCTTTCCGGATGTGCCAGGCACGTAAAAGTAATAAGTCGAGTAATTGGTAAAACAGTTTTCGCAGAAACGGATTTTTATTGAAGACCTTTCCCAGCGAGCGTTTTATCGGATCGTACTGCATAATTCAAGTCAAAAGTTAAAAGTAAAAAGAAGGCAAACCAGTGCTTTTCGCGACATCAGCAAAGTGCCGGTAGCTGAGCTTGCCGAAGCTATTCCTTCAGCAACCTGTCGATGTTTTCGATGTAATCGAGGCTGTCATCAATAAAAAAATCAAGTTGGGGAACAATCCGTAGTTGTTTGCCAACCCTTTGTCCGAGCAAGCCTCTGATGCGCGATTGCTGCTGTTTGATCTCAAACAAAACCTCTTTCCCTTTTTCCGAAGGAAATACGCTAAGGTAAACGCGCGCAACCGAAAGGTCTGGCGAAATTCGTACTTTAGTTACGCTGAGCATAATTCCGTGCATCAGGTCTCTGGCTTCCCTCTGAAAAATTTCGGCCAAATCTTTTTGAAGTAGTCGCGATATTTTATTTTGTCTTGTTGTCTCCATTGTTGTCTGTTTGAATTTGGGTCAAAGGTAATTAAGAATCTTGAATGATTAAAGTTCAGTTGCATTCTAATATTCGTTCCGGTTTTATTCGCGACTTATTTTACTTTTGCTTCAGCAATTTATTGTTTTTATGGCTGGTTTCTTCGATTATAACCTTTGGGGCCTTTTTTTTGCCAGCTTTTTGGCGGCTACGGTTGTTCCGTTTAGTTCAGAAGTGGTGTTATCGGCCGTTTTAGCCAATGGAACCGACGTTTTCTGGGCCGTTTGGGTGGCTTCGCTCGGAAACTGGGCCGGAGGGATGACCAGTTTTGCGCTTGGTTATATGGGCAAGTGGGAATGGATAGAGAAATACCTTCGCGTGAAACGTGAAACTATCGAAAAATGGCACAATAGGCTTTACAAATCGGGTGCTTTTTTTGCATTTTTGACTTGGGTGCCCGGCGTTGGAGATATTTTCGCGATTGGTTTAGGCGTTCTTCGGGCCAATGTGTTTATAATTTCGGTAACAATGTTCGTCGGGAAACTGGTCCGTTACATCGTTTGGGCCTGGTTTACCGGCCTGATTTTCTGATTTTTTTCGCTTACCGGCAATCGAGGTTTGTTTTTTGCTTAACAAATTCTTCCACCCGATTGTCATTCAGTAAAATATTTGGTCTTTCTGTTCGTCAACAAAAAAGATTCACTTTCGATTTGAGCAATTTGTGAGTTTATGCAGAATGGTTTTACCGCCTGAAATCTGTCATTCACCTATTCATATTGAATGGTAGTCTAGCTAAATAGCTTATTTTTTTAATATAAGCCGGAAATTTGATCCGAAATTTAAAAAACACTTTACATACAGGAAACGTTTTGTGTTAAAAATGTTTCCAATATTTGCGGCTAAATTAAAATTGAAAGATTTATGGCAGAGATTGCAAAGTTCGACGATCCGAAATTTATGGAATTAATGGACAAGATTGGAGCCATGTTCCTCGAATTTGGTATTCGCAACTTGAATATGGATGATATTAGCCGGAATTTAAAAATCTCAAAGAAGACTCTTTATCAGTACTTTAAGAATAAAGAAGATTTGATCGAAAAAATATTTGAGTTTGATGATATAAAACGGCAAAGATTATTTGATGAGATGTGTTTGCAGCAACACAATGCTATCGAAATTCTGTTTATTGCCAGTTCTATGGTAGCAAGAGAAATGAACCAAATGAACCCAAAGGTGAAGTTCGAGCTGAAAAAGTATTATGAACCGATTTCCAGCAAATTCATGGAACAGAAAAAGGGGCACATTCTCGAAGAAATAGGCAAAAATATTCGGAAAGGAATTGAAGAAGGGCTTTACAGAAGTGATATAAACATTGAACTTATTTCAGGGCTCTATGTGAAAAACATAACAGATATGCACCAGCAGGATTTTTGGTTTGTCGAGAACATTACCCATGAGCAAATTTTTGAGGCCATGTTCGAAACACTTATCCGGTCGATTGCAACAGCCGATGGAATTGCCTATTTCGAAATGCGTAAGGCTGAGGTTAAAGGATTAAACAAAGATTTAAACAAATAAAAACAATTACTATGTTCAAAAAAACGTGTGCATTACTTCTAACAACAGGGATGTTTCTCTTTGAGAGTTTTGCTGTAAAGGCGCAGGATCCTGTGAAGTTATCGAGGCAGGAAGCATTGAAAATGGCCTTGCAGTACAATACCGACATCCTCAACTCAGAGCTTGACCTGAAAATAGCGCAGAAGAAGATCTGGGAAACTACTGCCTCCGGGCTGCCACACATTGACGGTAAAGGTGCCTATCAGCACATTTTTAAAATCCCATCAATGAGCTTTGGCGGCGGGATGGAATTGTCGAAAACGAAAGTTCCCTTTGATGCCACTTCAGGCACTGGTACAATTAGTGAACTGCCGTTGCAAAGTGGAGAAACCATTTACTTAAATTCTCTGAAAGGAGCTGAAGTTCAGCTGGGTGTACCAAACAATACTACATTCGATTTTACGGTATCTCAGTTAATTTTTAGCGGATCGTATATTGTTGGTTTGCAGGCAGCTAAAGTTTACTACGGGCTTTCGAAGCAAAATGCCGATAAAGCAAAGCAGGACGTGATTGAATCTGTCTCGAATACTTACAATATGATTCAGCTGGCCGAGGAGAGCAAGAAAATCTTGGCACAAACGCTTGAAAACATTAACAAAACCCTTTACGAGGTTACTGAAATGAACAAGCAAGGCTTTGTTGAGAAAACGGATGTTGATCAGCTTGAACTGAATGCAAATACGGTAAAGAATGCGATTAATCAGGTGAACAGCAATCTTGAAATTGCCTATCGTTTATTGAAAATTCAGTTGGGAATTGACGAAGCTTCAAAAGTTGAACTAACAGATCAGCTTGAATCGGACGACTCACTGAATAAATCAAGCCTCGGACTGATATCCGAAGTGTTCAATATCGATCAGAATATTGATTACCAGTTGATTAAAACATCAGAGAAAGCTGCTAAACTTCAGCTCAATCTGGCTAAATCCAATTATTTGCCAACCATTTCAGGATTTTATAATCACACCGAAAAGCTGAAAAAACCGGCTCTGGACTTTACATTTAAAGATATTGTGGGCGTAAACGTTAGCATTCCAATTTTCAGCAGTGGCGAACGTTCGTCGATTGTGGCTCAAAGGCGGATGGCCCTGGAAAAAGCGCAGAATACAAGCAGGTTCGTTTCCAGCAGTTTAGCGATGCAGGCAACACAGTATCAGAGCGAATTGAGACTTAAACTTGAGAAATATCAGAACCAGTTGAAAAGCAAACAGTTGTCTGATGATATATACCAGAGAACCCTTGAAAAATACAAACAGGGAGTTTCATCCAGCATGGATCTGATGAGTAGCCAGAACCAATACCTGACAAATTTAACCAACTACTACCAGAGCATTTACGACGTGCAAAATGCAAAATCGCAGCTGGAGAAACTGTATAACATTAATCAGGAAGTTAAATAATCTATACCGAAAACATTAAAAATCATATACATGAAAAACATTATCATTTATTCGTCACTTATTGTTCTTTTGGCCTCGTGCAATGCCAAAACCGACAAGAAAGCAGAACTTGATAAACTGAAGGCACAAAGAGAGGAGTTGAGTAATCAGATTTCCAAACTTGAAGCCGAAGTGAATCCCAATGGCAAGGCTGAGCAAAAGGCCATCACGGTTAAAACAATCGAAGTTAAAGAATGTGAATTCAATCATTATATTGAAGTTCAGGGGGTTGTTGATGGTGACCAGAACATTGCGGTGAGCCCTCAAACATCGGGCATTGTTACTGCTGTTTACGTAAAAGAAGGTAGCCCCGTAAAAAAGGGACAGGTATTGGCCGAACTCGATGCTCAGGTTTTGAAACAATCGTTGTTGGAGGCTAACACGCAGTTGACATTGGCTAACAGCATTTTCCAAAAACAAAGTGCACTTTGGGAGAAGAAAATTGGCAGCGAGGTTCAATACCTTCAGGCAAAAGCTAACAAAGAAGCTTTGGAGCAGCGTGCAAATACAATCAACGAACAGATCCAGATGGCCAAAGTTATTTCGCCTATCAGCGGAACCGTTGAAAGCAATCCGTTGCGTGTTGGCCAGATGGCGTCGCCCGGTATGCCTACTTCAACCATTCGAGTTATCAATATGGGTGTGGCCAAAATCTCTGCTGAAGTTGCCGAAACTTATGCGACCCGCATCAAAAACGGCAACGACGCCGTTGTCAGTTTCCCCGATTTAGGTAAAGAAATTGATTGCAAGCTTAATTTCACAAGCCGTTTTATCGATCCGACAAACCGCACATTCAAGGTTGAAAGCAGAATTTCATCGAAAGATGTTGAGTTGCGTGCAAACATGATTGCCTATATCAAGATTAAGGATTACACCAACGATAAAGCTTTTTGTATTCCGGTAAATTATGTACAAAGTAGCCAGGATGGCAAATTTATTTATGTTGTCAGACAAAACGGTGGCGATTGGCTCGCTGAACGTCGTACTGTAAAAACCGGAATGGACTATAACGGGATTATCGAGGTTACTGAAGGTCTTGTAGCAGGCGATAAGATCATTACCTCTGGTTTCCAGGGTTTAAATCAGGGCGAAAAAGTTGTTTTCTAAACATTAAATGACCAATCATGTCGAAAGAAAATAAATTCAAAGAATTTTTTGCGACGAGCTGGGCGATCGATAACCGGACCAGTATCTATGTACTGGCTATCCTGATATCGCTTCTTGGGATGATGAACTATTATTTCATTCCCAAGGAAACATTCCCCCAGGTTGTTATTCCATACATTGTTGTTAGCACACCCTATCCAGGCACTTCTCCCGAAGATATGGAGAATCTGGTGACCCGACCTATCGAGAAACAGTTAAAGTCGATCTCGAATGTGAAGAAAATAACCAGTAATTCTGTTCCTGATTTTTCGTCGATATTGGTCGAATTTGAACCTGACTTGTCGATTGAAACTGCCAAGCAGCGTGTTCGCGATGCGGTTGATAAGGCAAAAAGCGACTTGCCGACCGATTTGCCGTCGCAACCTCAGATTATGGATATCGATATTTCGGCCATGCCCGTAATGTATATCAATATCTCCGGAAATTATGATCTGGTGAAGCTGAAGCACTATGCAGAAATGGCACAGGACAAGATTGAAGGGCTAAAAGAAATTACCCGCGTTGATATCGTGGGAGCACTCGACCGCGAAATCCAGATTGATGCCGATATCTTCAAAATGCAGGCCGCCAAGGTAACTTTCAGTAATATAGAGCAGGCTATTTCGTTAGAAAACATGACCATTTCCGGAGGTAATTTTACTAATCACGGAACCCGGAATACTGTGCGCATCAAAGGACAGTTTACTGACGTTGAAACCATCCGCAACATTATTGTGCAATCGTCGAGTGGTGCGTTGGTTAAACTCAGCGACATCGCCGAAGTAACCGATGGTTTTGAAGAACAGGCGAGTTTTGCACGCTTGGACGGTAAAAACGTTATTACATTGAATGTTATCAAGAAAAATGGAGCCAACCTTTTGGACGCATCCGATCAGATTAAAACGATAATCGACGAGCTCAAAGAACGCGGCTACCCGAAAGATATGCAGGTAACATTAACCGGCGATCAGAGCCGTTTCACACGCAATACGCTCGAAGAACTGAACAATACAATCATCATCGGATTTATTTTGGTGACTGTTGTGTTGATGTTCTTTATGGGATTTACCAATGCGTTTTTCGTTGGGTTATCGGTTCCATTGTCAATGTTTGTTGCCTATATGATTATCCCAGGGCTTGGCTTTACCATGAACATGATTGTAATGTT
>DAOPZV010000039.1:20439-25474 GCA_035353575.1 Prolixibacteraceae bacterium
GTAACGCTTATTATCACGCTGTTTGCATCGTTGTTTGTTGCTTATGTTTTCAATCCGGTGTTTGCTGTGTCGTTCATGAAACACGAGTACGACAAGAATTTTCAGAACAGCAGCACATGGCGCAAACTGAGACTTTCGACAATTATAATGGGAGCGGTGGCCGTGTTGTTTTATCTGATCTATTTCGCTGGCAAGGTACACGCAGCTTTCACAATGGCTAACATTCTCATGTTCGCGGTGATACTGATTCTGGCATTCCATTTTTTCATCAAGAAAGCGATCGCTAATTTTCAGGAAAACATTTGGCCGTCAGTTATGGCGTTTTATGAAAGACAGTTACGCTGGGTGCTGAAAGGTTCGCGTCCGGTAGTGATTCTTTTCGGGATGATTGGACTTTTCTTTGTAACCATTTTCATTACAGGCATTGCTAAACCGACCGTTTTGTTTTTCCCTGATGGTGATCCCAATACCGTTTACGTTTACATCAAAATGCCTGGCGGAACGCATCAAAATGTTACCGACAGTGTTACCCGGGTGGTTGAACAGCGCGTTTATAAAACACTGGGGCAGGCAAATCCCGACGTTGAATCAGTTATTTCGAACGTTACCATTGGAGCCGAGGAAGAAGGCTTTACAACCTCCGGAACTCCGTTTAACCGCGGAAAAGTTACAGTCAATTTCGTTGAGCATAAATTCCGCACCACAGGTGTTTCAACAACTCAGTACATGGAAAAGCTGAGAAAAGAAGTTGCCGATATTGCTGGTGCTGAAATTACTGTTGATAAAGAAAAAAACGGCCCGCCGACGGGTAAACCAATCAACATTGAAATTACCAACGAGAATCTGAACACACTGATCAGTGATGCCAAGGCATTCCGTAGTTATATCGATTCATTGGATATCCCTGGGGTTGAAGAGTTGAAATCCGATTTCGAACCAAATTCTCCTGAAATCATCATTCAGGTAGATCGCGACCGCGCGAGACGTTTGGGAATCTCTACGGGCCAGATTGGTTTGGAAGTTCGTACTGCCCTTTATGGAAAAGAGATCTCGAAATTTAAGCAAGATGAAGACGAATTCCCGATTATGCTTCGTTACGACAAATCTACCCGCGACAACATTAACGCGCTGGTAAATTTGCAAATAACATATCGCGATATGAATACCGGAATGCTGAGAAGTATTCCGCTAGCAACAGTTGCCCGAATTGATTATACCTCGTCGTATGCTGGCATTAAAAGGCTCGATCAAAAGCGTGTAATCACCGTATATTCCAACGTTCTTTCGGGTTATTCAGCCAACGATATCGTTCCGATTATTAAACGGGAAGCCAAAACATTCCCGCTTCACGAAGGGACGTCAATCAAATTAACCGGTGAGCAGGACGATCAGGCCGAAACCGTTTCGTTCCTATTGAAGGCTATGGTTATTGCGATTGGAGCAATTTTCTTCATCCTGATTACCCAGTTTGGTTCCGTTTCCAAATCACTTATTATTCTTAGTGAAGTGATATTCAGTATAATTGGGGTGTTGCTTGGTGTAATTATTTTCCACATGAACATCGTGATCATGATGACTGGTTTAGGTATTGTTGCGCTGGGCGGTATAGTTGTCCGAAACGGTATTCTGATCGTCGAGTTTATCGACTCGAAAAAGCATGAAGGAGTTCCAACCCGAAGAGCGATTATTGAAGGTGGCAAAACCCGTATTACTCCGGTAATTCTTACAGCCACAGCTACAATGTTGGGTCTGGTTCCGCTTGCTGTTGGTTTAAATATCAACTTCGAAACGATATTTACCGAGCTAAATCCGCATATTTATTTTGGTGGCGACAATGTAGCTTTCTGGGGTCCGTTGTCGTGGGCTATCATTTTCGGATTAAGTTTTGCGACATTCCTGACATTAATGTTCGTTCCGGCATTGTATGAGCTCGACTATGTGATGAGGCTCAAAATCGCCAGAAAGAAAAATCTGAAGCGAATTAAAGAGTTAAAGAAATAATCAGGGTTTTTAGGTAATTAGCAGAGAGACTGTTCCGCATTGGGGCAGTCTCTTTTATTTTGTTTTAGGCCTGAACAGTTCGGCATGAGTTTCTTTGATGAGCTCAACCACAGGGATTTCATCTGGGCATTTGCTAAGATCAATTTTTTTGAGGTTCTCTTCAGTTGGAAAAGTTCCCGGGAACCAATGGTCTTTCTCCTGAAACATGTTGTACCGATACAATCCGAAGTCTCTCATTTCATAGCATTTGAGGAGCATTCTGAATCGGAGTATTTCGGGAATATTCAGTCCTGACGGGTCATTTTCAAGAATATAGGCATTGAAGTTGGAATACGGATCGAGCTGTTTTTGTTGGTCGAGAAGATTTTTAATTCGCAGGTCATCAGGCGACATTGGTGCCGGGGCCGGAAAGATGCCATTTAGTTGGTCGAACTGTGCGGTTACAGGCAGGCCAAACGTGAGTGTATGAATAGCAGAATGGCTAAGACAAAAACGTGCATTCCATTGTAGCGGATGCAGGGGCCAGGTTAATTCAGTCAATTTCTGGGAAGGCCTAAAGAGCTGTCCTCCTTTATCATTTGGCGAAATAATAAAAACACCCAAATCTTTTTTTTCGGCCAAATCAATTGCAGGTTTGTTTCGCTGGAAAAAGTAATAATAATGGAGGTTGACAAATTCAAAAAGGTCGGTTTCAATGGCCTTCAAAATCACATGGAGTGGGGCATGGGTGCTGAATCCAACATGCTTAATTACTCCTTCTTCCTTCAATTTCAGCAGTTCTTCAACAGGGCCATTTTTAGCGCATGCGATATCGAACAGTTCAGGTGTATTAATTCCGTGCCAGGCGTAAAAATCGAAGTAATCCGTTTTCAGAGCCTTAAGTTGATGTTTCACTAGCTTTCGTGTTTCCGCGGCGGTTTTCGGGTTCCCTTTAGTCATCAGGAAGTACGAGTCGCGCTTCGTTTTGAGTTCGTCGTTTAAAACTTTACCGTATAAGTGTTCGCTTTTCCCGTATCCGTATGCTGTCTCAATCAAGTTAATTCCCTGTTCAAAAGCTTTTTTCACGGTATCAATGCACTGTTCCAGCGTGTCAGCCGGAATTGACTCGCGTGGCTCGTTTCCGCCGTGTTTGTACCGCATCCCTCCCAGTGTAATTACGCTTACTTTTTTGTTGGTTTTGCCAAACCGTCGGTATTCCATTTTTGGGCGGTATCGTGAAATGTTCTTAAAATCCATGCTTGTTTGATCCTGTCGTGACTTTTAGATTCGCTATTTTGTTTTTCCAGACAGAATAGCTTCGGCCAAAATTAAATCAACAGGTGTAGTTATTTTAATGTTTTCGCGATTACCTTCAACCATGAAAATTTTGAAACCTGCTTTTTCAGCAACCGAAGCATCATCTGTAAACAACGGATCAAAATCCTGCTCAAAAGCTTTCAGTATTTGCTCACTTTGAAAAGTCTGGGGAGTTTGCACACTGAAATAGCAACTTCTGTCAACCGAGCAGTTCGTATTTCCATCAGTCTTTCGCAGCGATTCATTCACAGAGACAACTGGAATAGCGTTTCCGCATTTTTCTGCTGTTTCAGCGCATCTGGCCAAGGTTTCGTTGCTAACCAATGGTCTTACCCCGTCGTGTATAAAAACGATTCCATTTTCAGATATTTTCGATAAGCCATTTTTCACGGAATGGAAGCGTGTTTCTCCTCCCTCAACAATCTGGTGCTGCAGCGTGAATGAGTATTTACTGCAAAGCTCGTCCCAAAAAGCGAACTGACTTTGTGGAAGAACGAGAATGATTTGTGCCTCGGGATCGAAATCGTTGAAAGCCGTTATTGTGTGCATGAGAACTGGTTTTCCGCAGATTCTTATAAACTGCTTCGGAATTTCAGAACCCATTCTGGTCCCCGATCCTCCCGCAACGATGATAGCAAACTTTTTCATGATTTTGATGTTCAGGGCAAAAGTACGATTTCAATATTATTTTACATTGGGGTTGGCTATCTGATTTTTTGATTTAGTATCTTGAGCTCAGTTCAATGTCTAAAAGGTAATCACTCGAAATACCGGGAACCAAGGGAAACATTGAAAATTGCCGCTCAAATAGGCTGGCGTTCGCTCATAATAATTTTACATGTTAAAACTAAAATATTACAGGTATGAAAGATGTTCTAAAATTCCTTTCAGAACTTCGGTTGAACAACAACAAGGAGTGGTTTGACGAGAATCGGGATCGCTACGAGGCTAGCCGGAAAAAAGTTCTTTTGCTGACTGACCTGGTTATAAGCGAAATAAGGAACTTTGATCCAGAGATTGGAAACATTTCTGCCAAAGATTGCGTGTTCCGCATTTTCAGAGATGTGCGCTTTTCGAATGATAAGACTCCCTACAAAGTTAATATGGGTAGTTATATTGCAAAGGGAGGTAGAAAAAGTGTTGGGGCGGGCTACTACTTTCACATAGAGCCCGGGGGATCTTTCGTCGGCGGAGGTGCTTATTGTCCTCCTCCAGACGTTTTGAAAGCATTACGAACTGAAATTTTTGATCATCCGGAAACATTTAAGCAGTTGATCTATTCAGGTTCATTTCAAAAGAGATACCCGGAAATGTATGAAGATAGGCTTAAAACGCCACCAAAGGGATTCCCGAAAGATTTTCCAGACATTGATTTGCTGAAGTACAAATCGTATGCTTTTACTTCACGATTATCCGATGTCGATGTAATTAGTGACGAATATCCGGCGAAATTAATCGAATCATTTAGAGAATTGGCCCCTGTTAATCGGTTTCTTAACATAGCAATTGACAAATGGTTATAAAATTTCATGCAAAAAAACAGGCCGTTCATGAGTCAGAATATGCAATTCATGAAGAAAATCGACTTTGATTCAAAAAAGTTAAAAAAGTTGGGTTACAAAATTCGGAACTTCCGTATTAATGAATGGTTGAATACTTTTCATCCATCCACCAAAATTCTATAACATGTGAAAAAGGCCAATCGAAAAACCGCTTGGCTTTTTTTCTGTCCAATTTT
>DAOPZV010000040.1:0-2798 GCA_035353575.1 Prolixibacteraceae bacterium
GCCGACATCATCGAAACCAATACCTTCAATGCCACCAGCATTTCGCAGGCCGATTACCACACCGAAGCATGGGTGTATCAAATCAATCTGGAGGCGGCTAAGCTGGCTGTTGATGTGGCTGCTGAATTCACCGCCAAAAATCCGGATAAACCGCGCTTCGTGGCTGGTGCCATTGGCCCGATGAATAAAACTTTGTCGTTGTCGCCCGATGTGAACGACCCCGGATACCGCGCCGTTTCGTTCGATGAGGTGAAAGCTTCGTACCGCGAACAGGTGAAAGGACTGCTCGATGGTGGCGTGGATTTGCTGCTGGTTGAGACCATTTTCGACACGCTCAACGCCAAAGCAGCTTTGTTTGCCATCGAAGAAGAACTGGATGAACGCGGCATTCGCCTGCCTGTCATGGTTTCAGGAACGATTACCGATGCCAGCGGCAGAACCCTTTCCGGACAAACCGTTGAGGCTTTCCTAACCTCGGTTTCGCACATCGACCTGCTTTCCATTGGGCTGAACTGCTCGCTGGGGGCCCGCGATTTGCGCCCGTATCTGGAAGAATTGTCGAAAAAAGCGCCTTTCTTCATCAGTGCCTACCCAAATGCCGGACTGCCTAACCAGTTTGGCGAGTACGACGAAACGCCTGAACAAATGGCACATCAGGTGGGCGATTTCCTGAATAATAAGTTTGTGAATATCATCGGCGGTTGCTGCGGAACAACTCCTGAACACATTCGCGAACTGGCTAAAATTGCCGAAAAATCAGAACCACATCTCCGGCGAAAAAAAGAAAAAAATACCAAATTAAGCGGATTGGAACCGGTTACACTGACGAACGAGTCGGTGTTTATGAACATTGGCGAACGCTGTAACGTGGCGGGTTCGCGCAAGTTTGCCCGATTGATCCGCGAAGAGAAATACGAGGAAGCGCTGGCCATTGCCCGCCAGCAGGTGGAAGAAGGTGCGCAGGTGATCGACGTGAATTTCGACGACGCCATGCTCGACGCCAAAAAAGAAATGGTCACTTTCCTGAACCTATTGATGGCCGAGCCCGATATTGCTCGTTTGCCGGTGATGATCGACTCGTCGAAATGGGACGTGATTGAAGCTGGGCTGAAATGCCTGCAAGGAAAGGCCATCGTGAATTCCATCAGCATGAAGGAAGGCGAAGAGGTTTTCCGCAGACAAGCGCAACTTCTGAAGCGGTATGGTGCGGCGGTGGTGGTGATGGCCTTCGACGAAAAAGGCCAGGCCGACTCGTTCGAGCGCCGCATTGAAATTTGCCAGCGTGCCTACAACATTCTGGTGAACGAAATCAACTTTCCGCCGCAGGACATTATTTTCGACACCAACGTGCTGACCATCGGCACCGGAATCGAGGAGCACAACAACTACGCGATCGACTTCATCGAGTCGGTTCGCTGGATCAAGCAACACTTGAAGCATGCCAAAACCAGCGGCGGTATCAGCAACCTGTCGTTCTCCTTCCGCGGAAACGATCAGGTGCGCGAAGCCATTCACTCGGTTTTCCTGTTCCACGCCATCCGCGCCGGACTCGACATGGGGATTGTGAATCCCGGCATGTTGCAGATTTATGATGAGATTCCAAAGGATTTTCTGGAGAAAGTGGAAAATCTGGTACTGAATAAGAAGCCCGAAGCGACCGAGGAGTTGCTCGAGTTTGCCCAAACGCTGAAAGAGCAAGACGCTAAGGAAGAACGCAAAGACGAATGGCGCAGCCTTCCGGTTGAAAAACGCCTGGAACATGCGCTGGTAAAAGGGTTGCCCGATTTTGTCGAAGAAGATTTGGCTGAAGCTTTGCCGCATTATTCGCCAACTTTGAGCATTATTGAAGGTCCGCTGATGGACGGCATGAATGTGGTGGGCGACCTGTTTGGCTCCGGAAAAATGTTCCTTCCGCAGGTGATTAAATCGGCGCGTGTGATGAAAAAAGCAGTGGCCTTTTTGTTGCCGTACATCGAAGCCGAAAAAGATACTGTTGACACCACCGACAACCGCAAAACGGTGCTGATGGCCACTGTGAAAGGCGATGTGCACGACATTGGTAAAAACATCGTGGGTGTGGTTTTGGGCTGCAACAACTATCGCGTCATCGATCTGGGCGTGATGGTGCCAACCGAAAAAATTCTCGACACCGCCATTCAGGAAAAAGTGGATATTATAGGACTGAGCGGATTGATCACACCGTCGCTGGAAATTATGGTGGAAGCGGCAGCCGAAATGGAGCGCCGTGGCATGAATATTCCGCTGCTGATTGGCGGGGCAACCACCTCGAAAATTCACACGGCAGTGAAAATCGCACCACAATATAAAAATCCGGTTATCTATGTGAAAGACGCGTCGCGCGCGGTAGGCGTGGTTTCGAACCTCGTTTCAGGAAACGAAGAATTCCTGAAGGAGCTGAAAAAAGACTACGATCAGGTGCGCGAAATGCATGGCCAGAAAAAGGCAAAGAAATATTTGTCCATTGCTGAAGCCCGGGAAAACAAACTGAAAATCGACTGGAAAAACGCAACTATTTATAAGCCGAATTTTGTTGGAATCAAACAATTGATCGACTTCCCGATTTCGGAACTTCGGAAATACATCGACTGGACTTTCTTCTTCTTCGTTTGGGAACTGAAAGGCAAATATCCTGAAATACTGAACGATGACCTACAAGGCGAAGAAGCTCGGAAGCTTTACGCCGACGCCAATCGCATGCTCGACGAAATAACTGAGAAGAAGATGGTTCAGGCGAATGGCGTTTTTGGTATCTGGCCTGCCAATGCCGATGGCGACGA
>DAOPZV010000040.1:2898-24340 GCA_035353575.1 Prolixibacteraceae bacterium
AGGTCGGGATTTTTTATGCTTTGGTGATAAATCCAATTTAATTGGCTGATTCAAATTGCTTCAGGAATCGAACATCGTTTTCGAAGAAATGGCGGATGTCTTTAATCCCATATTTCAGCATGGTGATTCGCTCAATTCCCATTCCGAAGGCAAAGCCCGTGTATTTTTTACTGTCGATATTACAAGCTTCCAATACATTAGGGTCAACCATTCCACAGCCCAAAATTTCGAGCCAGCCCGTGTATTTGCAAACATTGCAACCTTCGCCACCACAAATCGAGCAACTTACGTCCATCTCGGCGGATGGCTCAGTGAACGGGAAATATGACGGACGAAGACGAATCTGTGATTTTTCGCCAAACAACTCACGCGAAAAATACAATAAGGTTTGTTTCAAATCGGCAAATGACACATTTTCATCCACATACAAGCCTTCAATCTGGTGGAAAATACAGTGCGAACGTGCTGAAATAGCCTCATTTCTAAAAACTCGCCCTGGGAAAATGGCACGAATGGGCGGCTGAGTTTTTTCCATCACCCGAATCTGCACGCTTGAGGTATGTGTACGCAGCAAAACATCGGGATTCTTTTCAATAAAGAATGTGTCCTGCATATCGCGAGCCGGATGTTCTGGCGGAAAATTCAACGCCGAAAACACATGCCAATCGTCTTCAATTTCAGGACCTTCGGCAATCGTAAATCCCAAACGAGAGAAAATATCGATGATTTCGTTTTTAACAACCGAAAGCGGATGACGGCTTCCAAGTTTCAAAGGCTCGCCGGGCATAGTCAAATCAAGGTTACTCTGCCCTTGTTCCGCCGAATCGAACGAGTCTTTTAGTTCATTTATCTTGTTGGTCGCAAACTCTTTCAATTCATTAATTGCCTGGCCAACCTCTTTCTTCAACTCATTCGGAACATCTTTAAATTCAGTAAAAAGCTGGCCGATCAAGCCCTTTTTACTAATATATTTAATACGTAATTCTTCAACGTCTTCTTTTGCCGAAACAGAGATTTCATCTAATTCAGCTTTCAATGCTTTTATTTTTTCTAACATTTCATTTGTATAATTTCCATTTAACATCGCACAACTTTGGTATTAAGGTATTCTTTTTGAAAACATCTCAACCAATGGAATAGCCATTCAAATTATCCAATCTTTGCAAACGGTATGTTTCATGGCTATTTCGTTCATGTTACATTTATTGAGCAGCAAAGATAATCATTCAAATTTTAATGTGTTCCAATTCTTTAGGAATACTCGCTTCAGAAAACCTTTCCTTAAAAATTACAAAATTGTGATGGTAAATTTAATGTCTTTCATTGGGCGGTCGTTGCGATCGGTTTCCTGTTTGGCAATTTCATCAACAACGTCCATTCCTTCAGTCACTTCGCCAAAAACAGTATAAAGGTTATCAAGCGGAGGAAAACCGCCAACCGTAGTGTACGCCTTGCGCTGTTCTTCGCTGAAACCAATCGGGGTTAATTTTGTAACTTCTGCTGAGACTTCTTCTTTTATCGCATTGTATCGGGCCATCAACTCATCTTGTTTGCCTTCTGCACCGAGCTTGTTCAATTCTGGTTCAACCGATTTAAGCTTTGCCTGCAACATACTCATTTTTCGGGCTTCATTCATTCTCATTTGAAGTGTATCCAACTCTCCCATCCTGAATTTTCTTCCCTGAACAATATAAAACTGCGATGCTGACGATTTCCGTTCAGGATTAATGTCGTCATTTTGTCTTGCAGCGGCCAAAGCACCTCTATGGTGATAAAATTTTGGGTTAATTTCCGCCGGAATGGTATAGCCCAAATCACCAGTTCCAAGCAATTTACCGGGCTCAGCATTCTTTGATTGTGGGTCACCTCCCTGAATCATAAAATGATTAATTACCCGGTGAAACAACAAATCGTTATAAACACCGTCTTTGATAAGCTTAACAAAGTTATCTCTGTGTAAAGGCGTTTCATCGTAAAGCTTAATTTTTATGACCCCATATTCCGTGTCAATTTTCACTGTTACACCACCATCTTTAACTGAATTTCCGCACGACATATTCAGAAATAATCCTGCAAACAGCATTATTAAAGCGATCTTTCTCATCTGTATTACATTATTTTATTGACCAAACAAAGATAATCAAACACCCCCTTGCAATTATACATCAAAAATGCAAATTAGATTTTATTGAGTCTGAAATGCAAATCAAACGAAATGTGTTATCTTGGTGTTACGTGCAATTATACCCGACCAAAAAATGGAGAAATTAATAATAGACGACTATACCTTTCTTGAGAAGTTAAATGTAAACCACTCAGAAACAATATTTTATGCTATTGATCAAAACAGAACTTTTCTACGGAAATGGCTTCCATTTGTTGATTTTACCCAGAAACTAATTGATACAGAGCGATTTGTGAAATCGGTCATTTCAAAAATTTCCTCCAATCGAGACGAAGTTTATGTTATATGGTACAAACATGATTTTGCAGGGTTGATTGGCTTCAAAGACATTGACCGCGTGAATGATAAAATTGAAATTGGGTATTGGCTAATCAAAAAGATGACTGGAAAAGGAATAGCAACTGAAGCTACAAAGAAAATGATCAATCTGGCGTTTAGAAACATGAATATGAATCGAATAACTATCAGATGCGGCGTTGGAAACGAAAAAAGCGCTGCAATTCCGAAACGCCTCGGGTTCTCGTTCGAGGGAATTGAGCGACACGGAGAACGACACAACTTGTCGTACATTGATTTAGAGGTTTTTAGCTTGCTTAAAAGTGAGTGGGCAAAAACACTTTTCTAAAAGAACCTGTAAAAGTTAATTTTTTGCTAGATCACTTTTTCCAAGTTATGCTTGTTAGTTAATTGCTTATTATCAATTACTTAAATACAAATAGGATCATATCTAATTACAAGAATATTGACATTAGTCATTTTTGACCCAAACAATCAGTTGTTCGAATGTTTTATTTTCTATTTTTGCACGGTTAAAAACCAAAATCGTTAATAACTAACGATTTGGAAAAAAGTAGGAAACTATGGAAAACAAAACAATTCAGCGAACCTTATATAAGGTACTCAGGAAAACAGGGGTTCGCCGCGATCAAATCAAACTCGAGGCTTCATTTACTGACGATTTGAATTTTGACCAAGTTGATTGGGCGCTTTTCGTTTTTTATCTGGAAGGCTTTTTCAACATTCAACTCGACGATCAGGAAATAACAAATTTATCTCGGGTAAACGATTCAATTGAAATTGTAAACAAGAGAACGCAACCGCATTTGGCAGAAGCCTGATTCAGCAGTTTCGTTCATTAAATTATTCAAAGGCATTTGGTTTCCAAGTGCCTTTTTCTTTTAAATTTTTCCTTTCATTCAAAAAAAACATCATTTCATGCTAAAATTTGACAGTTTCGCCAAGAACTGCTCAAATACATTTCAAAATAATCTTCCAAACCGTACATTTGTCAAATCAATCGAATTATCACATCAATTGCATTACCAAAATGCTGCAATATTGATTGCATGCAAAAAAAGTCAATCTCACCAGGTTGACTTTTTTAGTATAATCATAATTCCCTCGGCAAAACTTTTAAAACTTTAATTTACTTTTGCCAAAAATTGAAGTCATGGCCAAATTCAAAAGGATCCTGTTAAAATTGAGCGGCGAATCGCTGATGGGTGAACAGCAATACGGAATAGACCAGCAGCGGCTGACCGACTATGCCGAGCAAATAAAAGAAATTGCTGATTTAGGCGTAGAAATTGGAATTGTAATCGGTGGCGGAAACATATTTCGTGGACTGAGTGGCGCTACGAAAGGTTTCGATCGAGTTAAAGGAGACCAGATGGGAATGTTGGCTACTGTTATTAACAGCCTGGCATTAAACTCAGCGCTAAAAAATGTAGGTTGTAAATCGAGGGTTTTGACAGCAATTAGAATGGAGCCCATCGGAGAATTCTATTCTAAAGATCGAGCAATTGAGGTTCTGGAAAGCGGCCAAGTTGCAATTTTCTCTGCAGGAACTGGCAACCCTTATTTTACTACCGATACCGGCTCATCATTGAGAGGAATTGAAATTGAGGCTGATGTTATGCTGAAAGGCACCAGGGTTGACGGAATTTATACGGCTGACCCAGAGAAGGACCCAACTGCCACCAAATTTGAAAAAATTTCGTTTGATGAGGTTTACCGACGTAACTTGAAAGTAATGGATTTAACTGCTACAGCCATGTGCAAAGAAAATAATCTGCCGATTATCGTCTTTAATATGGATATAAAAGGAAATCTCAAAAAAGTAATCGAAGGTCAAAGCATTGGCACTTACGTTTTTAAATAATTTTTTCAATAAAAATAAATTTTCATACAAAATATAGATTTTAAAGTAATTTTATTTTTTCTATATTTGTTGCCAGCACTTTTAATAAACGAAAAGAGTTAGTTCATATGCACGAAGAGGTTGAAATGATTTTAGATATTTGCAGGGAAAGAATGGAACATGCGATTAGCCATCTCGATAAAGAATTGGTTCATATCCGTGCCGGAAAAGCTTCCCCACGAATGCTAGACTCAGTAACGGTTGAATATTACGGAAGCATGGTTCCTCTGGCACAGGTTTCAAATATTAATACTCCTGATGCCCGAACAATTGCTATTCAACCTTGGGAAAAATCAATGATTAAACCGATTGAGAAAGCAATTATCAATTCTAATCTTGGTTTTAATCCCGACAACAACGGCGAAATAATTCGCATTAATGTGCCGGCACCAACTGAGCAACGTCGTAAGGAAATGGTAAAAGTTGTTAATAAGGAAGGCGAAGTTGCAAGAGTTAGTATTCGCAGTGCACGTAAAGATGCCAACGACAATCTGAAAAAGCTTTTGAAAGATGGACTTTCAGAAGACGTTGAAAAAGATGCTGAAGACGAAGTTCAAAATATGATTAATGACTTCGCAAAAAAAATTGATAAAATGCTCGACGAAAAAAACGCCGAGATATTAACGATATAATTGTTTCTAGTTTTCTGTTTTCTGAACATTGTTTAATTGTTTTCATGGCTTTGAGGCGGCTTGTTGAAGCTGCCTCAATTTTTTTGTCCCATCCAGATTCTTATAATCAAATCAAGAATACATAAATTATTTGTCGTCATTTTTTTGTAACTTTCAGCATATTAAATGTTTTGAAGCAAAATATGAAGTTTCAGCTTTTAACTTATCTGACAGAGTTACTCTACCCAAGGCTTTGCGTTGTTTGCGGTGACAGGTTAATTGATCATGAAAAATGGATCTGTCTGAATTGTCTGCATCACATACCTCGCACAAATTTTCATTTGCAGTCAGGCAATCCGGTTTCTCGACTTTTTTATGGCCGGGTAAACATCGAATACGCCACAGCATTCTTTTATTTTAGCAAGGGAAGCAAATATCAAACTCTGCTGCACGATCTAAAATACAGGGGCATGAAAGAGCTGGGTGAAGAAATAGGCAAGCATTTTGCAATCGATCTGCTCAAGTCTCCGGAGTTTAATTCTATTGATATTGTTTGCCCGGTTCCATTACATCCATCGAAAGAAAAGAAGCGCGGCTACAATCAAAGTTGGTGGATTGCTTCGGGAATTGCCAAACAAATGAATAAAGAGCTTTCGGGAAATAATTTGTTCAGAAATACGGCAACCGAAACGCAAACCCGAAAATCGCGTTTTGCCCGCTGGCAAAACGTTGAAGGAATTTTTGAATTATCAGACCCGGGAGCCTTTTCCGGAAAACACATCCTGTTGATTGACGATGTAGTTACCACCGGTGCAACACTCGAAGCCTGCGCCACCGCAATCCTGTCAGTTACGAATGCCAAAATAAGTATTGCAACTCTCGCCACTGCTTAAATTCAGCCCCTAAAAAAACCTGACTTTTGCACTATATTTCAGGTTCTTGTTTCTCTATTTTTGTAGCGATAAAACGAAAGTGTTGCTATATGCGAAAAGACAAACTCGTTTCGGCATTGTTAAACCGCTTGTTTATTAACCTGAAAAACAGGGACAAATTCTTCATCTCTTAAGGTCAAGGTAACAGATCGTATCCCGATTTGTACTGCTAAACCTCAATCTCCTTTTATAAATATTTTACAATTAACAGATTAGCCATCAATGAACTAATATTCTTGCTGGTCAATTAAAACTGTCACAAAATGAAATTACCATTTGCCGAAAACTATAAAATAAAAATGGTAGAACCAATCTACCGTTCAACCCGGGAACAACGCGTAAAATGGATCGCCGATGCGAACTACAACCTTTTCAATCTAAGCAGCGATAAGGTTTACATTGACTTACTTACAGACAGCGGAACAGGCGCCATGAGCGATCGCCAATGGGCAGCGATAATGACCGGTGATGAAAGTTATGCCGGATCTTCGTCATTTTATCACCTGAAAGAAAAAATCGACGGCATCTTCGGATTCGAATACGTTTTGCCAACACATCAGGGCCGTGCTGCTGAGAATGTTCTATTTTCAGTTCTCCTGAAAGAGGGTGATCTTGTTCCCGGAAATTCGCATTTCGATACAACCAAAGGCCACATTGAGTACCGAAAGGCAAAAGCGATTGACTGTACCATCGACGAAGCATTTAACACCGACAGCACTTTCCCATTCAAAGGCAACGTTGATCTGAAGAAACTCGAACAAGTTTTTATGCAATCGCCGGAAAAAAGAATTCCTGCCATGATTATGACCATAACCTGTAACTCATCTGGAGGCCAACCAGTGTCAATGAAAAATCTTCGGGAAGTAAAACAACTGGCGTCGAAATACGGCGTTCCGGTAATTTTCGACTCGGCTCGTTTTGCCGAAAATGCCTGGTTTATTCAGCAACGCGAAGCAGGCTATGCCGATAAAACCATCAAGGAAATCGTCAGAGAAATGTTCTCTTTTGCGGATGCTATGACCATGAGCAGCAAAAAAGATGGCATTGTTAACATTGGTGGCTTCATCGCCATGAAAGATCAGGATTTGTTTGACAAAGCCTCTACGTTTAATATCATGTACGAAGGTTTTGTTACTTATGGCGGAATGGCTGGCCGCGACATGAACGCCCTGGCTGTTGGGCTCGACGAAGTTACCACGAACGATTTCCTAGACACGCGTATCAACCAGGTTCAATATCTGGGAAATAAGCTAATCGAGTATGGAATACCAATTCAGCACCCGGTTGGCGGACATGCTGTTTTTGTGGACGCCAAAAAGTTCCTGCCCAATGTTCCAAAAGAAGAATTTATCGCTCAAACACTCGCCATTATTCTCTATCTCGAAGCCGGGGTGAGAGGGGTTGAAGTTGGTACATTGTTAGCTGACCGTGATCCTGAAACACGCGACAACCGCTATCCGAAGCTCGAATTTCTAAGGCTTGCCATTCCGCGCCGAACTTATACCAATAACCACATGGATGTAGTGGCCGCCGGCTTAAAAAATATTTACGACATTCGGGATGAAATTCGCTCGGGACTGATTATCAAAAAAGAAGCCTCTATAATGCGGCACTTTACGGTTTCGCTTGAGAAAGCTTAAAGAAACAGAGGCATCTTGTTTAATAGAAGATGCCTCTGTTTTCTACATAAAGTCCAAACGATATAAAATAGTTGTACTTAGCAGGTTATTAAATTGGTTGCTTTTCCAGTACCAAATTACTGTTCCGGGTTGACTCCTGATAGGCAGCAAAGAGTATGCACCTCTCACATCTACCGATAACCGGTTTGTTAGTTGCAGGCGAAAACCCAACATGGCCTGAAGGTCAACCGACCGAAAAGGATGCCTGTCTTGCACTGGAAATTTCCCATAATCATTGTACTCGTTCCCGGTTAAAAGATAGCCCGAAGAAACACCAACCAAAATCGAAATTCGCTCACTTGTTCTGAATCCAAGGTAAACAGGCAAATCAACATAATTCAATCGCATGATGTACTTTATCTGACCGTTGGTTGCCGTTGAATCGACGTTACGACTCCCTTTTTGCATTAATTTGAGCTCCATAGAAGCAAAAACGGTTCGCGATAAATCTGTTTTTACATATCCACCCAAGGCAACTCCCGGTTTGTGGTATCCTTTATAATTATCTCCATCAACCTGAGCTGCATTAAATCCACCAATAATGCCGCCTTCAAACTGCTGAGCAAAGCCAAACGAGACTGTAAAAATCAGTAATACAATGAATAGGAAACGCTTCTTCATATAAGTTCCTTTAGTTTTTGTTTAAGAATCTCGACGCCTTTACTGGCTTTTTCTTCGATGTAAATTACATTACGAATATACACTGAAGGGCGTTCAGGATCGACTACAAAAATCGGCGTGCCTCGTTGCACATAATTTACCAATCCAGCAGCAGGGTACACGTTCAACGATGTGCCGATAACAACCATAATGTCAGCTTTTTCAGCCAACGGAATTGCATCTTCCATTGCTGGCACAGCTTCGCCAAACCAAACAATGAATGGCCGCAACTGGCTTCCCTTGGCACACTTCTGTCCAAATTTCAGTTCCCAACCATCGATGTCGTAAATAAGATTCTCGTCAACCGAGCTCCTGGCTTTTTTCAGTTCTCCATGCAAATGCAACACGCTTTTGCTTCCTGCCCGTTCGTGTAAATCGTCAACATTCTGCGTTATAATGTGTACATCAAAATCGTTTTCCAAATCAACCAAACCAACATGACCGGCATTCGGCTTGCTTTCGAGTAATTGTTTTCGGCGGTCGTTGTAAAATCGCATTACTAATTCCGGGTTTCTACGCCAGGCTTCGGGAGTTGCAACTTCCTCGATATCGTATTCTTCCCAAAGTCCGCCCATGTCGCGAAAAGTTCTGATTCCACTCTCCTGACTCATTCCTGCGCCAGTGAGGATAACAAGCTTCTTTTTCATTTTTTAATAAATTAAAAGTCAGGTGAAACTTTTCCTCCAATCCATCAGTTCCATCTGACAATAAGATGTTTCAACCCAAAGGTAACAATTAAACATTCTTGAATCATTGGTTTCATTTCAATAGATTGTCTTTCACACCAAAAAATCAGAAAAACTTTCGTTTGAAATACCAATTTGTTAAAGGCTAAATTTTATCTTTATTCAAGTTTGAGCCACAAAATATTATCTAAAAATTCAGTGTAATGAACAATCCGGTTTTAAAAACATTGTCATTTATTTTTGACAACGATAACGATCTTCTGCTTATGCATCAAATGGTTGAAGACGGTCCGCTTAAACGAAAACATTCAGGCATAAAAGGAAATATTGAACCGACGGAAGATATAAATACTGCGGCAATCAGAAGCCTACAGGAAGCCGCAAACCTCGAAATTGAAGAAATGGTTTTGCGCGGCATTATTAAAACGGTACATCAGGAAAACCACACTTCTGCAATTTATTTTATTTACGAATCGGCACTTTTTTCAGGAGAACTCGAAAAGAAAATTTCTGGTCAGTTAAAGTGGGTTGATATTTTGAATGTTTTTAACCTGCAGATGGAAAGCGTGGTACTCGAAATAATGCCCAACCTACTTGATGGTGAAAGCTTTTTCGAAGGGATGATTTTGTTGAACGACCAGGATGAAGTGCTGGAGTCGGACATAAGAATTTGCAACCGGTAGATCGAGACGAGTCATTCAGAAAAAACTCAGCTTTTAAATTTCTACATTTGCGTCAATGATTGATCAGGCAACTATAGAGCGCATTATTGATGCGGCAAACATTTCTGATGTGGTGTCGGAATTTGTTACGCTCAAGAAAAGAGGTGTCAACCAACTCGGGCTTTGCCCGTTCCACAACGAAAAAACACCTTCGTTCACCGTTTCTCCGGCCAAAGGAATTTTCAAATGTTTTGGCTGTGGAAAAGGAGGTAACGCGGTGAATTTCATAATGGAACTGGAACAATTAAGTTACCCCGATGCCTTGCGCTGGCTAGCCAAAAAGTTCCATATCGAAATCGAGGAAAAGGAAGAATCGCAGCAGGAAAAGGCTCTGAAAGACGAACGCGAAAGCATGATGATTGTATCAGCTTTTGCGCAAAAATACTTTAGCCGGTTTCTCCTGAAAGAAAATGAAGGACGCACCATCGGGCTCAGTTATATACGCGAACGGGGAATTCGCGACGACATGATAACCAAATTTGAACTGGGCTATTGCCCTGACGGAAAAGACACCTTCACGCAGGCGGCCCAGCGCGAAGGTTATAAAATGGAATTCCTCGAGAAAACCGGGCTGACCATCAGGCGCGATGACTGGATTCGCGACCGGTTTGGAGGACGTGTGATTTTTCCCGTGCACAATGTTGCCGGGCGTGTGATTGCTTTTGGCGGACGAACGTTGACCAACGACAAAAAGGTAGCCAAATACCTCAACTCGCCCGAATCGGAAATTTACCACAAAGGACGGACCCTTTATGGTATTTACCAGGCTAAACGGCAAATGACCAATCAGGACAAATGCTACCTGGTTGAAGGTTACACCGATGTGCTTTCGTTTCACATGGCGGGCATCGAGAATGTAGTGGCCAGCTCGGGCACGTCGCTTACTATCGACCAAATCCGGTTGATCCGCCGATTCACGCCAAACATTACCATTGTGTATGACGGTGACGACGCAGGTATTAAAGCCTCGCTGCGCGGAATCGACATGGTTTTGGAGGAAGGCATCAACGTAAAAGTGTTGCCTCTGCCCCGTGGCGAAGACCCCGACACATTTGCACGCTCGATGAGCGCATCTCAACTGGCCGAATACATTAAAGCCAACGAAACCGACTTCATCAAGTTCAAAACGCAGCTTCTGATGGGGACCGTTGAAAACGATCCGGTTTCGAAAGCCCGGCTGATCAACGACATTGTGCGGTCTATATCGGTCATTCCGGATAACATTACCAGAACCGTTTACATCAAGGAATGCAGCCGATTGATGGATGTTCAGGAGGAAATTTTATATACCGAAATCCGGAAAATACAGAATAAACAATCCGAAGACCAAACGCGGAAGGATATCCAGGCTCTTCAGATTCAGGCTGCAAAGCCAAAAGAACAACCTGTCGCTAAAAAAAGTGTCAATCCGTTCGAGACTGAAGAACGCGAGATATTGCGCCTTCTGATGAAGTATTTCCATCAGGAAGTATTTGAGATAATGGACGAAGAAACTCAGCAAACGCACATTTACACGGTTGGAGTTTACGTGCTTTCCGAATTGCAGAACGATGGGCTGGTGTCGGTAAATCCAGTGGTGCGGGCAATGATTGAAGCGATGGAAGAAAACATCGATAACAAGGAGTTCGACCCGATCAAGTATTTTGCACAACACCCGGACATGGAAATAAGCCAGTACGCAAGTAATTTAATAGCCGAAAAGTACATTGAAAGCAAGCGGTGGAGTAAAAGCGGCGCTTTCATCGAAACGGAAAGCGAATTGCTGTATGCGCTCGTTCCAAAGCTCATTCAGGAATACAAACTGAAAAACGTAAAAGTTTTGCTGCGGAAAATTGAACACGAAATAAACGAGGCCAACAAAAACAACGATACCGAAAAGCTGATGGAATGCATGACTCAATTCCAAAATCTGAAAAAAGTGATGAAAGCTTTGTCGGAGCAACTCGGGTTCAGAACCATCAGCTGAAGACAGAGTTATGAATTATGAATGAAGAATAAACCGAGAATATGAGGACACATTTTATTCACGACCGAAAAATAATCGACGAAATCTGGAAGCAATGCAAAACTTGCTACCTCGCCATGTCAGTTGACGATGTTCCTTACGTTTTACCATTGAACTTTGCAATTGAAGGCGACACCGTAATTTTACACTCGGCACAGTACGGCCGTATGTGGGAAACAATAAAAAAGAACCCCAAAGTGTGCATCAACTGGACATTAGGTGAAGAATTGGCCTGGCAAGACGAGTTGGTTGGATGCAGTTACCGGGTGAAATCGAAATCGGTAATTGTTGAAGGAATCGCCGAAATAGTTGATGACTATGAAGAAAAAGAACGGGTCGTGAAGCATTTCATGACTCAATACAGCGATCTGCCATTCAAATTCAATGGTCCGGCGATTAAAAATGTGGGAATTATTGTTGTTAAAATTGAAAAACTTACGGCCAAGGAATTTGGAGCCAAAGCTGTAACTCCCTGGAATAAAAGTTCTGAGTGAGCTAAAGTCCGGAGTGCCTAAAGTTAAAAAGGTACTCGACAAACTTTAGGCACTCTAGCTCACTTTAGTCACTTATAACTTTTTCGAAATGATATTGGTAACAGGCGGTACAGGATTGGTTGGAGCTCATCTTTTATACGAATTGACCAACTCCGGACAAAAAGTAAAGGCCTTACGTAGGGCGCAAAGCAACACGAATTGGGTGAAAAAAATCTTTTCGTATTACTCTGCTGATGCCGAAAAACTGTTTGACCAAATTGAATGGGTTGAAGGCGATATTCTCGACTACCTGAGCCTGGAAGAAGCTTTAAAAGGAATTACTTCGATCTACCATTGCGCCGCAATCGTTTCATTTCACGGCGACGACCACGACATCATGCTCAACAACAACGTGAAAGGTACCGGGAACCTGATTGATGCTGCGATTTACAATGGGGTTAAACGTTTCTGCCACGTAAGTTCTATCGCCGCACTCGGCAAAACACAAGATGGCAGCCAGATTACCGAAGAAACCTATTGGACGCCATCAAAACGAAAATCGGGCTACTCGTTGAGCAAGTTCTTCTCAGAAATGGAAGTGTGGCGCGGTATTGAAGAAGGTTTGGACGCGGTAATCGTGAATCCGTCGATCATCATGGGGCCTGGTAACTGGGATATTGGCAGCCCAAAATTGTTTCAGTCGATTTGGAAAGGCCTGAATTATTACACAAAAGGCATTTCAGGATTTGTTGACGTACGCGACGTAGTGAAAGCAATGATTCTGCTAATGGACGACACGCAATTTGAAAAAGTAAAAAATCAACGATTTATCCTGAACGCTGGAAACATGAGCTATCAGGATTTCTTTAACGAGATTGCCGATGCGCTTCACAAACCTCGTCCAAAAAGTTTTGCATCAGATATCAAGTTGCAAATAGCCTGGAGAATGGCAAAGACAGCAAGCTTTTTTACAGGTAAGCCTCCCGTAATCACTCGCGACGCTGTTTCTGGAACCAATCAGAAAAATCAGTATTCAGGAGAAAAAATTACACGTACAACAGGTTTCACCTACCGAAGTCTGGATAGATCGATAACCGATATTGCGGATATATTTTTGAAAGACATGGTTTTACCACCCACCCAATAAAATTTTAGAACATCGACAGGGTAATTCCGTATGCAAGTTGTGCATTTTAAGAAAGGCATTTGAACTGAACAATTTAGCGCAAAAGAAACGTAATCGCTTTTTTAGCTCAGAATGGTAGTACAACCAAATATTTTATACTATATTCGCACGCTTTTTCTAAAAAAGGTTATAGTCTATTGGGCTAATTTTTAAACAAATACAGTTTGGTGGAAAGATTAAAAAGTTAAAGAAAGGATGAAAAAATCAGATTTATTAAAAGAAACCATTGAACACATCGACATTAAATCGTTTAATTCAACTCCAATTATCGATTCAATGCGAAAAATGTCGTTTACCTCGCGCGATACCGCCAACGCAACCGACATTTTATTGAAAATGGTGAATGACGACAAATGTACCAACATTTTAACTCTTGCCGGAAGTACAAGCGCTGCTGGTTGTATGCAGGTTTACGTTGACATGGTTAAAAATAATATGATCGATGTAGTTGTTGCTACCGGCGCTTCTATTATCGACATGGATTTTTTCGAAGCCCTTGGGCACAAACATTATCGTGGCTCAACCGAAATTAACGACGGTATTTTACGCGACCTCTATATCGACCGTATTTACGATACGTTTATCGACGAAGAAGAATTGCAGAATTGCGATGGAACAATTAAAGAAATAGCTGATTCACTGGAAAGAAGACCATATTCATCTCGTGAATTTATCAAAGAAATTGGCAAATGGCTGGTTGAAAATTCGGTAAAGAAAGACAGCCTGATCCAAACTTGTTACGAAAACAACGTTCCGATTTTCTGCCCTGCATTCTCCGATTCAAGCGCTGGTTTTGGCTTGGCCAAACACCAATGGGAAAATCCTGATAAACATGTTTCGATCGACTCTGTTGCCGACTTCCTTGAATTAACCAAAATTAAAATGGCCGCCGGTGTAACCGGTTTGTTCATGATTGGTGGCGGCGTTCCAAAAAACTTCGCTCAAGACACTGTCGTTTGTGCTGAAATTCTTGGTAAAGAGGTTCCAATGCACCAATATGCTGTTCAGATTACTGTTGCCGATGTTCGCGACGGTGCTTGCTCATCATCAACACTGAAAGAAGCCAGCTCTTGGGGAAAAGTTCAGGTAACCGACGAGCAAATGGTTTATGCTGAAGCAACTTCGGTTCTTCCGTTAATCGTTAGCTACGTTTACCACAAGGGAACATGGAAAATGCGTACTCCTAAAAAATGGAGCAATTTGTATGAAAAGTAAGCTTCCAGCTTAAAAGATAAAAATCCCTGTCGTTCAAAATAACAGGGATTTTTTTTGCAATATACGCGAACAAAAAAGCCTGCCCGTTTCCGAGCAAGCTTCTCCCCTAATTAACTATAAACCAGATCCCCAAAATCTATTCTTTGATAAAAACTTTATATCCCCATTTCTCTAATTTCTGATTTGACTCCTTGCCTAATTTTACTACCTCTCCGGAAAAGTACTCTTTGAACTCTCCTTCCTGCGGCAATGGTAATGTAAATTCAACTGGCTCAGCAGAAAAATTGAATACCGAAACAACCTGATTTTTACCTTTTTCGCGAACAAAAGCTAAAACTTTGGTTGGTGCATTTGTGGTCAGAAACTTAGAAGCTCCTCCTGAAGTTCCGTTCCACAACGCCTCGTTGTTGTGTTTTAGTTTGATCAATGATTGATAAAAACTCAGCATTTCCATGTTCTTCCAGTTGATCGTATCTTTCTCGAAAAACAACAGCCTCTTTTTCAAGCCAGCTTCCTGTCCGCTGTAAATCAACGGAATACCTTCTAGCGTGAAAGTCAGCGTTGCAAACGTTTTAACGGCTTCCCCCATGCGTTCATATTCGCTTCCGGCCCAACTGTTTTCGTCGTGGTTGGTGATAAATTGCATAGGGAACGAACCTGCAGCATATTTACTAACCGAATCGGTATAGTATTTCTGAATGTCGGCCGCAGACTTTTTCTCCTGAGCCACTTCATTCATAAGGTGATGCAATTTCCAGGTATAGTTCGAAACAAATGCTTTTTTCAGGAAATCGGGGTGATCTTCGTCTTCAGCGAGCATGTAAACCGGCTTAATTGAATCGAGCGAAGCAGTTGCTGCTTCCCAAAAATCCTGCGGAACTCCCCATGCTACATCGCAGCGGAAACCATCGATGTTGGCTTCTTTTACCCAGTATTTCATGGCATCGATCATCGCGTGGCGCATCGCTTTCGAGTCAAAATTCAGATCGGCAATGTCTTTCCAGTCGGGATTTGGCGGAATCACATTACCCAATGAATCCTGCGTGTACCAATCCTTGTGCTCGGTAATCCAATTGTTGTCCCATCCCGTATGGTTGGCAACCCAATCGATAATAACCTTAAAACCCAATTCGTGCGCTTTGTTTACCAGGCTCTTGAAATCATCGAGGTTCCCGAATTCAGGATTAATTGCTTTATAATCTTTTACTGA
This sequence comes from Prolixibacteraceae bacterium, assembly GCA_035353575.1. Lineage (GTDB taxonomy): Bacteria > Bacteroidota > Bacteroidia > Bacteroidales > Prolixibacteraceae > Aquipluma. The sequence continues at coordinate 18,663 of DAOPZV010000040.1, forward strand.
ATAGTACGATCCCAAACTACCTTTCCGGTTTTTTACTGAAATCGGATGAATCGGCATAATCCACAAAATATCTACGCCCAATTCTTTCAGGCGTGGCAAATGCGCTTCGAAAGCCTTGAATGTTCCTTCAGGCGTATATTGGCGGATGTTTACTTCGTAGAGTACCGAATTCTTACTCCATTCGGGAATATGACTTTTCGGACTCTCCGCTTTTTTTGTCGCCGGTTGGCAAGCAAAAACGATAAAAGCAAGTACAACAATAAGTAGTTTATTCATTTTTAGTGATTTAGATTTCTATGCTAAAGCTTTTTCAGTCCTTTAATTTGAGCTTTGTCGGTAATTTCGATCAGGCTTATGGCATAACCGCCGCCCGGAGCACATTGCTGTTTCAGCACCGATTTGTTGGTAACCAGTACTTTCCTGATAGTGTATTCCTGCGGATTGGTTTTGTAGTGAGCATTGGCACCGTCGGCATAAATGGTTGCCAGGTATTGTTTTCCTTCATCTAGAAAATCGAATTTCAGGTTCGACAGATAACCATGTTCGCTAACCGTTGTGCCGATAAACCAGTTGTTGGTTCCTTTTGCTTTCCGCGCCATGGTAATGTAGCGACCAGGTTCGGCAGCCAAAGCGCGCGAATCGTCCCAGTCAATAGCCACATCTTTTATAAACTGAAAAGCATCGGCAAAGCGCTGGTAGTTTTCAGGAAGATCGGCGGCCATTTGCAGCGGACTGTACATGGTTACATACAACGCTAATTGTCGCGCCAGCGTGGAATTGACATGCGAATGATTTTCAGGATTGAGCTTCGAAATGTCCATCTCAAAAATCCCGGGTGTATAATCCATCGGGCCGCCAATCAGGCGGGTAAACGGAAGAATAGTGGTGTGAAAAGGTTTGCTTCCTCCAAAAGCTTCATATTCAGTTCCGCGGGCGGCTTCGTTACCAATCAGGTTGGGATAAGTGCGGCACAAACCGGTCGGACGGACAGCTTCGTGGGCATTGACCATGATTTTGTAATCGGCAGCTTTATTCACTGCATATAAATAATGGTTCACCATCCACTGTCCGTAATGGTGCTCGCCGCGAGGAATGATGTTCCCCACGTAACCGCTTTTCACCGAATTGTAACCGTTGTCGGCCATAAACTGGTAGGCTTTGTCCATGTGGCGCTCGTAATTTCTTACTGAAGACGAAGTTTCGTGGTGCATCATCAAACTTACGCCTTTCGATTTGGCATAAGCCTGAAGCATTTTCAGGTCGAAATCGGGATATGGCGTCACGAAATCGAACACGTAATCTTTCGATTTGCCAAACCAGTCTTCCCAGCCAACATTCCAGCCTTCAACAAGCACCTGGCTAAAACCATTTTGAGCGGCAAAATCGATGTAGGCTTTCACCTTGTCGTTGTTCGCTGCGTGTTTTCCGTTGGGTTTGGCTTTGCTGTAATCGTATGTTTCAAGTTTAATGGAAGGCGCATCAGTATATGCCCAGGTGCTTTTACCCGTAATCATTTCCCACCAAACACCAATGTATTTGACTGGTTTAATCCACGAAGTATCTTTCAATTTACATGGTTCGTTCAAATTCAGGGTCAATGTTGACTGAAGAATATTTGTGGCTTTGTCGCTTACAATAACTGTACGCCAGGGCGAAGTGCACGGAGCCAGCAAATAACCTTTTTTGCCCTGAACATCGGGCGTGAGAAACGATTCAAAAACCATGTTCTTATCGTCGAGATTCAGGTGCATGCAGGAGTAGTCGACTAAGGCAGCTTCGTGAATGTTGATATACAAACCATCGGCACTTTTCATCATCAGCGACGTTTGCACACCGGTAGGCGAAAACGGCGTTTGTGATGCGTTTGGCGTTATAGCGCCTTTCATCAGGCCACGAATTTCCGACAGTTTCGATTCGGTATAATCGTATTCCTGGGTATCGTAGTCGCCAGGAATCCAGAAAGCCGTGTGGTCGCCTGCCATAGCAAACTGGGTATGTTCTTCCTTCACAACCATGTAATTCAGGTTGGACTGCTCCGGAAATTCGTATCGAAACCCGAGCCCGTCGTTAAAAAGCCGGAAGCGAATTATAATATGGCGCGTAGCTTTTTCCTGATTTAAAGTTACAGCCAGTTCGTTGTAGTGATTGCGGATTTGTTTGTATTCGCCCCAAACAGGCTGCCAGGTTTCGTCGAAAGTGGAAGTTTCGCTTTTTGCTACAGAGAAACCGTTCATCAGGCTAAACTTATCGTCAAACAATTCCAACCCAAGTGAACTGGGTTTCACCACGGCTTTGTCTTTATAGCTAAGGTTGTAATAAGGAATTCCATCTTTAAGTTCGAAGTTCAGGGTAAAATTTCCATCCGGAGATTTGATTTGCTGGGCATTCGCCCCAATTGCAATGAGACAGAAAAAAGCTATGGCAATGAATATTTTGAGGATCATACGATTTTACTTTTTCAATTCGAGAACTACTGCGGTTTTTCCTTCCAGTTCAAAAGGCTGGCTGAGCGAAACTGTTTTTCCGCTAATCACATCGTTTCCTTTGATGAAACCTGTTGTACCTTCGCCGAATAATTTGGGATCAACCGTCATCGGCTTAGCGTTGTTGTTCAAAACCACCATCACTGTTTTTTCAGCATTCATCCTGAAATAGGTGTAAACATTGTCACGCGGAATGTAGTGCAACAGTCTGCCCGAATGAATTACCGGGTTTTCATTCCGCCAGTGAATCAGTTTTTTCATGTAATTGAATACCTGATTTTCGGTTTCGGTGCGGCCACTGGCGGTAAACACCGAACGGGTGTCGCCAGTCCAACCGCCAGGCATATCGCGACGAATATCTCCGTCGCCTTTACCTTTATCTCCGCCCATCATAATTTCGCTACCGTAATAAATCTGCGGAATTCCTCGTGTAGTCAGCAGGTACGTGAAGCCGAGCAGGTATTTTTTCACATCGTTGCCCACAACGGTGCTAAAACGTTGCGTGTCGTGATTTTCAGTAAAAATCACCAAATTGGATGGGTTGGCGTACAAATAATCCTGGGTCAGTTTTTGCCAAAGGCGGGCAACTCCTCCATCCCAGCCTTGTTCGTTTTCGTTGAATGCGCCGGAAATAGCATCGTGCATATTAAAGTCCATCACCGATGGCAGACCGGAGTCGTAGCCGTCATAGTTTTGTGTTCCGCTTTGCCAATAGGCCACATCCGAAACTGAGTGCTGCCAGCATTCACCCACAATATTGATGTTGGGATATTCGGCACGAATAGCTTTGGTCCATTCAGCAACTTTGGCCGGGTCGTTGTAAGGATAGGTATCGACACGAATGCCATCCAATCCTGAAAACTCAACCCACCAAATGGCAAATTGCTTTAAATAGGTAAGCATGTATGGGTTGCGCTGATTCATGTCGGGCATTTCGCGAACGAACCAGCCGTCGGAGTTCAGGTTTTTGTCGAACTGCGAAGTGTAGGGATCGGTTATCGTCGAAATCCGGTAATTGGTTTGCGTATAAACCGTGTCGCCATTGATCCAGTCATGAAACGGCAGGTCTTTCATCCATGCATGTGCACTTCCGCAGTGATTTGGAATCATATCCATGATCACTTTTATGCCGTTCTGATGACATTTGGCCACCATGTTTTTATAATCGTCGTTGGTTCCAAAGCGAGGATCGATTTTGTAATAATTGGTTGTGGCATATTGGTGATATGAACCACGAGGCTGGTTGTCTTCGAGCAGAGGAGTTGACCAAATGGCAGTTACGCCAAGCTCTTTCAGGTAATCCAGATGATCGGTAATACCTTTGATGTCGCCGCCATGACGTCCGAATGAATCGCCACGATTAAATTTATCAGGCATTCCTTCCACCGAATTGTTTGTAGGATCGCCATCGGCAAACCGGTCAGGAAACAAAAGGTACATCACATCGGCATTGGTATAACTTTTTCTTGAAGCCGAATTGGGCTCCCTATCTTTCAGTTCATACGAAAAGGTCAACATTTCTTTTTTACTTACGATAAACTGAAGCGGCAATTTACCCGCTTTGGCTTCCGGCGAAATTTTTAAGTCGATAAACAAATAATTTGGGTTTGTCGAGCGGGTAACGGTTTCGATTGAAACACCCGGATAATTCAGGTTAACCTGGCTCGAAGCGATGTTTGAACCATACACCATCAGCTGAACGGTTGGATTTTTCATTCCAATCCACCAAAACAAAGGCTCAACGCGATCAATATTCGCCGCAAAAGTGCTGAAGCTGAACGCTAAACTAATCACAAACAGAACTATTTTTTTCATATGGATTGTGTTTTTCTGAAACTAGTTATTAATAGTAACTTCCTTTTTTGCAGGTACTTGATGCAATTCTCCATGCACTGCAATATCGACATTGATTTTTGAATGATTGAGAATCTTAATTTGGTTCCGGTTGATCAAAAACTCCAAATGAGCTTCCCTGAAATTAAGCCGGAATGAATACGATTTCCAGCCATCGGGAATAAATGGATTAATGTGCAGTTGTCCGTTCAGAACACGCATTCCGCCAAAGCCCTGAACAAAAGCCATCCAGGTTCCGCCCATGCTGGTAATGTGCAAGCCGTCGCAGGTATCGTTGTTGTAATCGTCGAGATCGAGGCGAGCCGTACGTAAATACATTTCGTAGGCTTTCTCCTGCCGGCCTATCGCCGATGCCAAAATGGAATGTATGCAGCTCGAAAGCGAAGACTCGTGCACTGTCAGCGGTTCGTAAAAATCGAAGTGCCGTTCAATCGTTGCTTTGTCAAATTCATTCTCGAACCAGTATAAGCTTTGCAGTGTGTCGGCCTGCTTAATGTATGGTGAGCGTAAAATTCGGTCCCACGACCATTTCTGGTTGATCGGACGGTCCTCTGGCCTCAGTTCGCTCGCCGGAATTAGCTCTTTATCCAAAAATCCGTCTTGTTGCAGGTAAATCTTCCGGGTAAAATCGTAAGGAAAATACATTTCCTTGGTGATTTTCTTCCAGCGCGAAGTTTCTTTCAGCTCCTGAAATTTCAGTTTCTTCACCAAAACTTCGTACAACATCGGGTGCTCTTTCTTCAGATAATCAATAGCTTCCAGCGTATATTTCATTGTCCACACAGCCATATAACTGGTGTGGAAGTTGTTATTCACATTGTTCTCGTATTCGTTCGGGCCGGTAACACCCAACAAAACGAATTTCTTCTTTTCTTCAGACCAGTTGATGCGCTGGCTCCAGAAACGTGAAATGGCAAGCAAAACTTCAAATCCATACGGAGCCAAATATTCCTTGTCGCCGGTATAATTGATGTAATTATATATAGCGTAGGCAATTGCTCCATTTCGGTGAATTTCCTCAAACGTAATTTCCCATTCGTTGTGGCATTCTTCGCCATTGATGGTTACCATTGGGAAAAGAGCAGCGCCATCAGTAAATCCAAGTTTTTCAGCATTTTCGATGGCTTTCTGCAAATGCTTGTAGCGGTACATCAACAAGTTTTTCGAAACCATTTGCGGTGCGGTACCTAGAGTAAACGGAAGACAATAAGCCTCAGTATCCCAATAGGTTACACCGCCGTACTTTTCGCCGGTAAAACCTTTGGGGCCGATATTCAGTCGTTCGTCATCGCCCAGATAAGTTTGATTCAGTTGAAAAATATTAAACCGAATTCCCTGTTG
>DAOPZV010000041.1:0-24267 GCA_035353575.1 Prolixibacteraceae bacterium
GGAAACTTCCGGAAGTAATTCAAATGATTGGTGGTGGAATATCGGTCTGCGGAGTTTTGCTTATGACAATGTCTCAGGCGGGAATATTCAGGATTGGTAAATAATATTCTGGCTTAAGGCTAATCCAGCGAAATCGAGTTTCTGCCAATTGGGTTCTGCATAAATTCGAGAATTTCGCTTTTGCTTATTGGTGATGTTGCTCCGGTTGTTGATACAACTTTTGCTCCTGCGGCGTTTCCAAAACGGAGAGCTTCCTCAATTGAGTGTCCATTCATATAATAATGAATAAATCCGGCAGAGAAAGCATCGCCTGCACCAACGGTATCAACCAAGTCCACCATATACCCTGGATCGTAAAAAAAATCGTCGTCTTCAGTGAGGCAAAAAGCGCCTTTATCGCCAAGTGTACACAATAAAATCTTCAACTTAAATTTTTCGATTGTCTCCCTTGCCAGGTATTTTAGCCGTTCGTGTTCAAGGCCAAGCAATTCCTTCGTAATCAAAAGTTCGCTGTCATTGGTTTTTAAAATATCGGCCATTCTAATGCTATCTTCGATTGAGCCCGCAGTATAGCATTTCTTCCGAAGGTTTATATCCAGAAACTTGACTGTATCAGGCACTTCGTGAATTAGCTCGCGTAAAGTGTTTTTCGATATGCCGTAGCGCTGAACCAGAGTGCCATAACATACACAATCGGCTTCGGCAAAGGCGTCCATCATTTCGGTATCGATTTCGATATGGTCGTACGCCACTTCAGTTAAAATATTGTAGTCGGCGTTGCCTTGGGCATCTACTTTAACTTTTACTGAACCAGTGGGAAATTCATAGTCTGTCTGGACATTTTCGTCGGAAACACCCATTTTTTTGAGGGCTTCGCGAATATCGCGTCCGGCTTTATCATTCCCAACTTTACTTAAAAGCCTTCCGTTATCTCCAAATGAATTGATTCGATAAGTGAAATTTGCCGGTGCTCCGCCCAAAATCTTACCCGACGGAAGTAAATCCCAGAGTAACTCTCCAAATGCGGCAATTTTCTTCGGCATGTTTTTCTTTTTTGACGGTGGCAATATAGAAAAAATTTGAAAGAATGCCGTCCTGCACGATCAATACTTTCGCATTTGACATGGTTTTTATGTTTATCTTGCCGATAATAATTTCTACATGCGATAATCTTTATTGACGCTCTTTGTGTTCAAATAAAAACAGGAAGGACTAAAATGAACTATTTGGCTCACATCTATTTGTCAGGCGAATCGGATGAAATTATACTTGGTAATTTTATAGCCGACCACGTTAAGGGTAATAAGTATTTGGGATATCCGGAGAAAGTTGCCTTTGGCATTTTGCTGCACAGGAATATCGATTTGTTTACCGACCAGCATGCGGAGGTAAAAAAGTGCATCGATATTTTGCGACCGGGTTATGGCAGGTATTCCGGCATTGTAGTCGATGTTTTCTTTGATCACTTTCTGGCAGCAAACTGGAACAAATATTCGGCTCATACATTGAGGCAAACAGCGAAGCATGCCCATGCCGTTTTTCTGTCAAACTTTATGCTTTTGCCATTTCGGGTTAAGCAGTTTTTGCCATTCCTTATTCAGCACAAACGGCTCGAATCGTATGCGAGGCGCGAAAGCATGTATGAAGTACTCGAAATTATGTCGCGACGTACTTCGCTTCCTTCGAAAAGCGATTGGGCTATGACGATTTTGCTTCAGGAATATGAACAGTTTGAAGCCCTGTTCCACAGCTTTTTTGCTGAAATAGTTGCTATGGTAGAACGCGACTTCGCCATTGGAATAGCAAAACCTTCAAGTATGTAAAATCTTGCAGAAAGGTTATTTAAATAGTTTGTTCTAAAAGCTTAGCTGCTCGAAGCGACTGGCATCAAGCCTGATGAAAATAAACAGCAAAAAAGTAAACGACCAGAGCGATGAGCCACCATAGCTAAAAAAAGGCAGAGGTATCCCAACAACCGGCGCGAGCCCAACGGTCATTCCAATATTTACCGCAAAGTGAAAGAATATGATGCACGCGACACAATAGCCGTAAACGCGGGAGAACCTCGACCTGCTTCGTTCTGCGAGAAAAATTATTCGCAAAAGCAAAGCCATAAAAAGCCCCACCACAATGGTTGAACCAACAAATCCCCATTCTTCGCCAACTGTACAAAATATAAAGTCGGTATCCTGCTCCGGAACAAAATCGAACTTGGTTTGTGTGCCCTGAAGAAATCCCTTTCCAAAGAACCCGCCGGAGCCGATGGCAATTTTTGATTGATTGACATTGTATCCGGTCCCAAGAACATCCGTCTGTATTCCAAGCAATTCGTTTATACGATCGCGTTGGTGCTGTTCCATAATATTATGAAAAACATAATCAACTGAAACTGAAAACAAAACGCTTCCCAAATATATTCCGACGAGTATGGCCAGACTGTGCTTTCGCAACGACATTGCCCAAATAAAAAACAATGCTGATGAAATAATTGCGGCAATTAAAATAAAAAAAACAGGACTAATTGAGCCACCAACCAGGTGATTTATGAGCCACAATAATCCAAATATCCCAAAGAAGATTCCGCCTCCAATCAACGTTCTCTGGAGTTTCTTTTTTAAGAGGTAGTTAATAATCAGCGCGGCAACAGTCAGGATAAGAATTGTTATTAATGGATCGAAAAGCATTGTCAGAATAAACACGACCGCAATGAGGCAAGAGAAAAACAAGACGATCCCATTCAGTCCTTCCCGATACAAAACAAGAATGAAAACGCCAAAAACAAGAGCTGAGCCCGTATCATTTTGCAGGAAGATAAGGCCTACCGGAAGACCGATTATGGCAGCAAGGCTAAGCAACGACTTGTAATTGTCCATTTTAAACTCGTACGAACTTATGTATCGCGCGAGCGCCAAAGCCGTTGCCATCTTCATAAACTCCGAGGGCTGAAGTGAGAAATTACCCAATTGTATCCACGATCTTGCACCCTTGATCTCAGATCCAACCAGCAACACCGCCAATAGCACAACCAACATGAGCGCATATATGGGAAACGCGAACGTTACAAAAAACTTGGAATCAGTGTTTATCATCAAAACAGCAATAAAAATGGCAGCTCCAATCCACATCAACTGTTTCCCGTAACGTTGAGTCATATCGAAGATACTTTTATGTTCCTCGTTGTAAACGGCAGCATAAATGTTTATCCATCCGATAAACATCATGGCAAGATACAACCCAATGGTTATCCAGTCTACATTGTCCCAAACATTATTTTCGTCTTTTTCTACCATCTTACAATGTTTTCTTTACTTCTTTAACATCGAGCAAATCGGTATCGATCAGTTTTTGTTCAATGTCCTTATGTTTTGGTGAAATTGAATCGTTCAGGAATTTTTCCATGAGCAGCCCTGCAATTGGAGCCGCATAAGTTGCACCAAAACCTGCATTTTCAATAAACACTACAATTGCGATTTTTGGGTCGTCTTTGGGTGCAAATCCAACAAAAGCGGAGTGGTCTGCGCCATGAGGATTCTGAACTGTTCCGGTTTTCCCGCACACAATATATTTATCTTGTTTGACCGAAAACTGAAGTTTTGTATCCTCAACCACAGCCTGCATTCCTCCAATTACAATACTAAAATTCTGGGGGCTAATGTTAACCGTTTTCTTTTCGTATTCTAAAGTACGAATTTGCCTGTCAGGAGTTTGTATTGCTCTTACCACATGAGGCATAATGTAGTATCCGCGGTTGGCAATCATGGCACACAAATTTACCATCTGAAGCGGAGTAGCTTCTATTTCGCCCTGACCAATTGCCAGTGACCTGATAGAATAAGCGTTCCAATGCTTAGCTCCATACCATTTATCATAGAGGCTTGATTCGGGAATGCTACCTTTTACTTCGGATGAAAACTCGGGACTTAGTTTCGAACCAAATCCAAAACTTGTGATGTAATCTCTCCATGCCTGGAAACTTTCAGCGGTACTTCCCTTTTGCCCCATTATCAACCTGAAATTATTCCAGAAGAATGAATTGCATGACTCCCTGATGCCTTCGCGAACAGCCAACGGACTCTCGTGACTGTGTGTACATGCGATTGGTTTTGAGGCTTTTCCCGAGCACGAGAAACGGTCGAAAGGAGTAATTGCATGTTCTTCCAATCCAATGAGGGCATTGGCTAATTTAAAAGTTGAGCCCGGCGGATAACGACCTATAATTGCACGGTTCATCATCGGTCTGTTGATCGAATCTCGATCTAAAACCACGTAATTTTTGCTGCGCTGGCGGCCAACCATCAGGTTTGGATCGTATGACGGAGCGCTAACCATCAGAATGATCTCTCCGGTTGACGGATCAACCGCGACTACTGCGCCGCGTTTATTGGTCATAAGTAATTCAGCGTACGCCTGTAATTTTGCGTCGAGCCCGGTTATGAGGTTGTTTCCTAAAACGGCTGTTGTATCTTCTTTCCCTTCGTTGTATTTTCCTTTGATTCGGTTATGCACATCGACCATTGATTTTTGAACACCTTTTATTCCGCGCAGTTCCTGCTCATAAGCCTTTTCAAGCCCAGTTACGCCAATATAATCGCCTTGCCGGTAATATTTGTCCGTTTCGAGCGTTTTCTGGTTCACTTCGCCAACGTAACCAAGCACGTGTGCAGCGCTTTTGTTCGGGTAATCGCGCAATGTTCGATACTGTACGAAAAAGCCGGGATATTTGTATAGCTTTTCCTGAAGTGGTGCATAAATATCCGGAGAAATCTGTGTGGCAACAATTGATGGTTTGTACGAAGAATAAGCCCGTGCTTTGCGAATGGCCTGCCGCAACTCGATGCGATCGAGCTGGATGATATTGCATAATTCGGTGGTGTCGAACGTTTTTACTTCGCGCGGAATAATCATCAAATCATAGGCCGCTTTGTTATACACCATCAGGTTGTTGTTGCGATCGTATATAAAACCACGAGCTGGATAAATAGTAATTTTTCGCAGCACATTTCTTGTGGCAAATTGCTTGTATGTTTTGCTCGTAATCTGAAGGGTAAAAAGCCGGATAATAAATATTGCTCCAATTCCCAAAAAGATTCCCAGAATGATCAGCCTTCGTTTCGAGAAAGTATCCACCGTAAATTAGTTTTTGAAGATAATGAACTGACTCCCTAAAATTAATAGAATTGAGATTAAGCTGCTTAAAATCCAGCGAAGTATCGTTTCCAAAATATCGGAAAACGAAAAAGTCTCAGCAAAAAACAAAACAAGGTGGTGAATCAGCACGGATATAACCACGTACTTAATAAAACTGGCAACACCTAGCTGAGCCATATTAGGAGTCGTTCCCTTTTCAATTAGTTCGCGCGACGAAATTAAACTTGCCAGCCCGGGTCTGATAAATCCGAGCAAAACAGTTGCTCCGGCATGAATTCCGGGTGTATTACTGAAAATATCTACCGTAATTCCAATCAGAAAGGAGAACCCAAGTAAAAAGTAACCCTGAATGTTGAACGGGAGTAACAGTACAAACAAGATATAAATATACGGGTTGATTAAGCCGCTTATTTGAATATTATTCAGTATAAGTACCTGAATCAAAACAAGTACCACAAACATTAGCGCATATTTCCAGAAATCCTTTATCATTCGCCTACGTTGTTTGATTCAAGTTTCTTTAATTCATCCTGTTTGGTGTTTTTCACCACTTCAACATATTTTAAAGTTCTGAAATTGGTCGAGAGTTCCACTTTGATATTGTAGAAGTTCGTTCCTCCTTCCTGATCCCATTTGGTCACAATTCCAATCATGATTCCTTCAGGAAAAATACTCGAGTATCCGCTGGTAACAACGGTGTCGCCAACATTAACCATGATGTGAAAGGGAATTTCTTTCAAATCAGCAGTGTTAGCGTGTTCGCCGTCCCATGCTAGGTTTCCGGTATAGTTGTTTTTGGTAAGTTTTGCCGGAATACTGAATCGTTTGTTTAACAACGAAAGCCCGGTTGCATAATTGGGCGACACATTGGTGATAACACCAATAACTCCGTCGGGTCCAATCACTCCCATATCAGGCTTAATTCCCTGCCGGGAACCCTTGTTGATGGTAATGTAGTTGAACTGCTTATTGACGGAATTACTTATAACTTTTGCAGCCGTAAATACATAAGCAGGCGCGTCAACGGTATCTGGTCTCATAATCGGATTCCGTTCACGCAGCATTACCTGCTTTTGAAGTAATTTCCTTAAAGCTGCATTTTCTGCTGCCAGCCGGGCATTGGTTCTACTAAGGCTAAAATAATCGTCGAGGTGACTAAATCGCTCGTAAATAGTACCTACAATGTTATTTGTCGAATTAATGAATGTTACCCGCTGGTAATTGTTGTAACTAACCAATAAGGAAAACGAAAACGCTTCCAGAGCCAGAAACATCAATATAAAATAATTTCGTAATAAGAAACGAAATAAACTTCTCATTAGCCGGAAGGTTTACCCTTCCTCACCAGAATTTTATCTGATCAGGAAAGAGAATTTATTTACATTCTTGAGAGCAATACCAGTTCCGCGGGCAACGGCACGCAGTGGGTCTTCAGCTACATGGAACTGTATATTGATTTTGTCGGTGAAGCGTTTGGCTAAACCACGAAGCAATGCACCACCACCAGCCAGCCAAATTCCGCGAGTAACAATATCGGCATACAATTCAGGCGGAGTTTGCTCCAATGCACTAAGAATTGCTGTCTCGATTTTATTAATCGATTTCTCAAGACAGTGAGATATTTCCTGATATGAAACGGGTACTTCGATTGGCAATGCCGTCATCTGGTTTGGTCCCTGAACAACATAGTCAGCTGGTGGATTATCTAATTGTGACAGCGCTGAACCTACATTAATTTTTATTTCTTCAGCTGTGCGCTCTCCAATTTTAATATTGTGCTGATGACGCATGTATTCCATAATGTCGGCAGTGAGATCGTCGCCGGCAATACGAATGGATTTGTTGGTTACCAAACCGCCCAACGAAATAACTGCGATCTCGGTCGTTCCACCACCGATGTCCACCACCATGTTTCCCTCAGGCGCTTCAACGTCCAATCCAATACCAATCGCAGCAGCCATTGGTTCGTAAATCATATAAACGTCTCGTCCTCCTGCGTGTTCCGAAGAGTCACGTACTGCACGAATTTCAACCTCGGTCGATCCTGATGGAATACAAACCACCATACGCAACGAAGGCGCAAAGAAACGAGATTTAGGATTCATCATTCTGATCATCCCTCTGATCATTTGCTCCGCAGCGTTGAAGTCGGCGATTACACCGTCGCGCAACGGGCGAATGGTTTTAAGGTTTGAGTGGGTTTTCCCCTGCATTTGCCGGGCTTTCTCACCAATAGCTACAAGTTTTTCGGTTTTTAGGTCGATGGTCACGATCGATGGTTCGTCAACAACAATTTTATCATTGTGAATAATAATGGTGTTGGCAGTTCCAAGGTCGATGGCTATTTCCTGGGTTAAGAATGAAAATAATCCCATTTGTATCCTTGTTTTTCTTTGTTTGTAATCGAGTTAATTTGTTCGAAAGCTCGCCCGCGAAGATACTACTTCCGGCTTGTTTTCTTCTTAATGTTTAAAATGTCTCATTCCGGTAAATACCATTGCAATCCCAAACTCATCGCAGGCAGCAATTACTTCCTCGTCGCGAATACTACCGCCGGGTTCAACAATGTATTTAATTCCAAATTCATTGGCAGCTTCTACGCTGTCGCGGAATGGGAAAAATGCGTCCGAAATTAATACAGAATCTTCAATTTTAATGCCTTCCTTCAGGTTAAATCTGGGAATTGTCAACTGACGAAGGCTGTCGAGGCGATTGGGCTGTCCCATGCCGGCTCCGGTGAGCCAGAACGAACCATCAGTATTTTCTGTAACCAGGGCAATCGCATTACTTTTAAGGTGTTTGCAGGCCACGATTCCAAATTTGGTCAGGTTCATTTTCGACTGATCGAATTGTATTTTAGTAACGTTTTTAAATTCTGTTTCCTGAGCTTCGTCTTCGTCCTGAATCAGCAATCCACCACTAATTGACCGGTAAAGTTTCTCGCCGGTAATCTGAGGTTTAACAGGTGTTTCCAGTACACGCAGGTTTTTCTTTTTGCCCAGCACATCGAGGGCTTCGGCGGTATAACCAGTTGCAATAATAATTTCAACAAAGCGTTTGTCGAACCATTCAGCAATGGTTTTGTCAACCTCTCCTGTGAAACAAATGATTCCACCATAAGCGCTCACCGGATCGCCGGCCCATGCTAATTCGAGCGAATGTTTAATGTTACCGGTAACAGCTAATCCGCAAGGATTTAGGTGTTTCACAACCGAAACAGCAACCTTGTTATTAATATGAGTTACGGAATGAAATGCGTCGCTGGCCGATTTCCACGCAGCATCGGCGTCGAGCATATTGTTGTATGAAAGTGCTTTACCTTGCAAAACTTTTGCGTTCGACAAAGTAATATTCGAATTCGAGTTGTTGAATTTAAAGAAAGTAGCCGATTGATGTGGATTTTCGCCATAACGCAAAACCTGTCCATCGTTTACACTAATTCGTGCTTCCTCACCCTTTCCGCCATCGAAGTAATTGAAAATAGCGCTATCGTAATGCGATGAGGTGGCAAATGCCAAACGGGCAAACTCTTTACGGTCTTCGAGCGAAGTAGCTCCGTTCTTTTCGTTGAGCAAATCAAAAAGGTGTTGGTATTGACTGCGCGACGAAACAATAATTACATCGTTAAAATTCTTTGCAGCTGCCCTAATTAGCGAAATACCACCAATATCAATTTTTTCGATAATGTCTTCTTCTGAAGCTCCTGATGCAACAGTTTCTTCGAACGGATATAAATCAACAATAACTAAATCAATTTCAGGAATTTCGTATTTGGCAATCTGTTGTTGATCGCCCAAATTGTCGCGGCGATTAAGAATCCCACCAAAAACTTTCGGATGAAGGGTTTTAACCCGGCCACCCAAAATTGACGGGTAGCTGGTAAGTTCTTCGACCGGAATAACTGAAATCCCAAGCTCTTCGATGAACGATTGTGTTCCCCCTGTTGAATAAATAGTAACCTCTAATTCATTGAGTTTCTTAACAATCAGGTCTAACTTATCTTTGTGATATACAGAAATTAAGGCCGATTTAATTTTTTTTAAGTCCTTCATTAATAATCCTTTTGAAATTTGGGCTCAAAGATAATAAAAACACCTTGATATTTTCTTCTGAAAAATTGACGAATTAAGCTTATTATAACATTAAATTCGTTTACGTTTTCGGTGTCTTACTGATAACGTTTCTTAAAGTCCATTTGTTATTCATATTAAAGACGACTTACCTCGATTGTTGAAGTTTTTTGCAGATTTTCGATTTTGAGTGTAATCTTTTCGATGGTAAGTGAACTAATCTGCCTGAAACGGTATTCGAGATTTCAGCTATTAAAACTAAAGGTATATGCTTGTTGCAAGGTTGGTAATGGAAAGTTTTTCGTTTGCGTTTGGATCGCTCCGAGCCAACAAATTGCGGACGTTTCTTTCATTGTTGGGCATCACCATTGGGATATTTGCTATCATTTCTGTTTTTACCGTTATCGATTCGCTTGAAAGTTACATCCGCAATAGCCTGAACTCTCTGGGGAGCAACATGGTTTACATCCAGAAATGGCCATGGACACCTCCCGAAGGAGAAACAGAGTATCCCTGGTGGAAATATCTAAACCGACCAGTTCCGAAGATAGAAGAGTCGGAAGAGATCATGAGAAGATCAAAAAATGTTGAAGCTGCTGTTTATTTCTACGGATTTAACCGCACTGTTCAGTACGAAACCAGCAAGGCTGAAAATACTGAGGTTTTAGCTACAACCTACGATTTGATTAAAACATGGAATCTTGAAATTGAAAAAGGACGCTATTTCACTGAATCGGAAATGAATTCAGGAGCAAATATTGCTGTACTTGGAAATGAGATTGCTACCAAATTATTTGATCAGGTTAATCCTGTCGGGAAAGTTATCAAGGTTCAAGGAAGCAAATTTTTAGTGATTGGCGTTTACACCAAACAAGGCACCGATATGTTTGGAACCAGCATGGATAAACGAATTCACATTCCCGTTGTGTATGCCATGGGCATGGTCGATGTTCGTGATCGCGATCAAGGACAAACAATCAATATAAAAGCCAAACCTGAGGCTGGAAGAGATGAATTTATTTCAGAACTGGAAGGAATCATGCGATCAATCCACAGACTGAAACCTATGGAAGAGAACGATTTTGCAATAAACGAAGTCAGCGTTATTTCGAAACGGTTCGATTCTTTTTTTAAAGTATTCAATCTAGCGGGGTGGATTATTGGCGGATTTAGCATCCTCGTAGGTGGGTTTGGTATCGCCAACATCATGTTTGTTTCGGTAAAGGAGCGAACCAAAACAATTGGCATTCAAAAAGCAATAGGAGCAAAAAAATATTTCATATTGCTGCAGTTCATTTTCGAAGCAGTTGTTTTATCGCTGCTGGGTGGTGTAATCGGACTGCTATTGATTTTTGCCGGCACATTAATTTTTAGCTATGCAGCCAGTATGACTATTTCGCTCACACTATCGAACATTATTCTTGGGCTTACTATATCAGGAGTGATTGGTGTTTTGGCCGGCTTTATCCCGGCCCTTTCGGCCTCACAGCTCGATCCGGTGGAAGCCATGAATGCAGTTTAGAAATTCGTAAGTTTTTGTGGAAATATATTGTCAGGGCTTCAGTATTGGGAACTCTGACATTTTTTATGTTACTAATTTGTAGTATTTTTTATAGGCTGAGCTCATTTATACAGTGAAGACAGCGCTTTTCAATAAATTTGGAATAATAACATTTTGATAGACCTAAATTATTTGTATGTCTGAAGCACACAGAAAATCGGATTTTTGCCTGAATTGCAATACCGGATTAAGGCCTGATGATAATTACTGCCCTCATTGTGGCCAGAAAAATACAACGCATATTATTCCTGTCAAGCACATCATTGTTGAGACTTTTGAAGATTTTTTTCACTTTGATACCAAACTTTGGAATACAATTAAAATCACGTTCTCGAGGCCCGGTAAAATAACAGCTGATTACCTTGAAGGAAAGCGCGCCCGCTACGTTCCACCTGTCAAATTATACATTTTCATCAGCTTTGTTTTCTTTTTGCTGTTGGGCAAATTAAGCGATCATGCTATTGAGAATAATGGACACGAATCCGGACATAAGGCTGTAACCGAAAAATCGAGTATTACGCTGGGAGAATTAATGGGAGAGAAAAGAGTATATCGAAGTAACGATTCAACCGATTTAAGTACTCTGGAGTTCGAGTATTTCACCAAGGAAACGTTGGGAGATCAGTTAACTAAAATAAAAACAGCTCCAGATTCGGTTCTAAACAGGATGTTACTTGTTAATGAGTTTGATACAACTAGAGTTATGCGCGACAAGCTTAGAAGTTTGTTGTCTAAAATTCAAGATCCCAATGCTGTTTTAGACAGTGTTAAAACGCATTTCCAAATTGTCGGGAAGTTGGATTTCAAATCGAAAGAGGAGTATGACCGTTTCCGCGGCGAAGTCCGACATTTTTCCAGAGCCGAGGTTGACTCGTTGTTGAAGGCAAAAGGAATGGAAGTGAACTGGTTTAACCGCCAGTTGGTAAAGAAACTTGGAAAAATTGACTGGCGAGATGAGGATGATTTAAAGGAACTTAGCCATGCCGTTTTGAAAAGTATCTCGCTAACTATGTTTGTTATGATGCCTCTTACAGCGATTTTGCTTTTGCTGATATTTTACCGGAAAAAGTACTACTACGAGCACCTCATCTTTTCAATTCACACTCACACTATTTTCTTTCTCATTTTCAGCTTTGTACTTGCGGTTCAGATATTTGTCAGCGAAAGTCTTGGTGCAAAGCTTTGGGTCGGAGCGTTTGTCGCAAGTTTCATCTACCTGATTTCGTCGCTCAAGTATAACTACAGGCAAACATGGAGGAAAACGGTCTTCAAGTTTCTTCTTATGTCGGTGCCCTATTTTATCATCGGTTGCTTTTTAACGCTAATGGCCGTTTTATACGGATTCCTCGCATAGAACCAGAATCGTTTTGCAGTTGCTAATTGTTAGCGTTCGATTGCTCCCCAATCATTCTGGCCAAGAGCTCAAATTCGGCGACGCCTAACTGTTCGGGGCGTTTATCGAAAATTGAGTTAGCCTTCAATTCTTGAGTGGTGATCAAGCTTTTCAGCGAATTTCGCATGGTTTTTCTCCGCTGGTTGAAAGCCATTTTCACAATGGAAGTAAAGAGTTTTTCGTCGCAATCGAGGTGCATTCTTTCATTTCGGGTTAACCTTATAACTCCGGATTTTACCTTAGGTGGCGGAGTAAAAACATTTTCGTGCACGGTAAAAAGGTAATCTATATTATAATAGGCCTGAAGCAAAACACTGAGGATGCCATAGGTTTTAGATCCGGGCGGTTCGGCCAAACGCTCAGCAACTTCTTTTTGCAACATTCCAACAACTTCAGGAACCTGGTTGCGATACTCGAGGATTTTGAAAAATATCTGCGATGAAATGTTGTACGGAAAGTTGCCAATTACTGCAAACTGTTCCTGAAAATAATGGTCCAGTTTCAATCTTAAAAAATCGCCCGAAATAATTCGTTCTTTAAGATCCGGGTAATGTTCTTCGAGATAGTCAACAGATTCCCTGTCGATTTCAACAACCGAAGTCTCGTAGGCAGCGTTCTGCATCAAAAATTGAGTTAAAACACCCATGCCCGGACCAATCTCAAGTACTTTTGAAATGCCATCAGCTTTTAAACTGTCAACGATGCGCTTTGCAATATTTTTATCGTTTAAAAAATGTTGCCCCAGATTTTTTTTTGCTCTAACTGATGTCATATTCGATTTTAATAGCCAATTTTAATTTTTCAAAGCTTTCAATGCTCTAAATAATCATGGAGAGTATCCCTGATCGAAACAAATCTTTATTTTTGCGCGTTAGCCGAACGATAAATCGAAAAATGAACCGAATTTAGTTCGACGTTGTAAAAGTAGGTTAATTTCGTTTGCGAAATACTCATTCACATCTATCAAAACATCATAACTTGAAATCAGGTATAATTAAAACCCTCAAATTTGCCACCTTTTTTCTATTAGGGATTCTTATTTTCTGGATGGTCTATAAAGATCAGGACATTGATCATATAAAGGATATCCTGTCAAATCAGGTTAACTATTTCTGGATCGTTTTTTCACTTTTTCTTGGCTTGCTTAGCCACATCAGCCGCACCATCCGATGGAATCTGATGATTGAGCCGTTGGGACATAAGCCTAGGATGTTGAATACATTCCTGGCTGTTATGGTTGGCTACCTCATGAATCTTGCACTCCCGCGAATGGGCGAGATTTCGCGTTGCGGGGTGCTTGCCCGTTACGAGAAGATATCGTTTACCAAGCTAATAGGAACAGTAGTAGTAGAGCGGCTAATCGACGTACTAATGCTGCTAATTTTGCTGCTGGTAGTCATTTCTACACAATTTGGTCAAGTCCTTGAATTTCTTAAAAATAACCCTGAAGTAAATGAAAAGCTTCAACGCGTATTGTATTCGCCGGTGGTCATTGGTGGATTGGTTTTGGTCGCGTTGTTTATTTGGATTAGCCGCCACAAGATAAAGGAAAGTTCTTTGATGAAAAAAGTAAAAGGGTTCGTCAGCCAGTTCGTCGAAGGAGTTCAGAGTATTAAAAACTTGAGAAATGTAAGTGCCTTTATTTTTCATTCGGTGTTTATCTGGTTTTTGTACTTTGTAATGTTGTATTGCGTATTCTTTGCTTTTGGATTTACATCGCACCTTCTTCCTTTGGCCGGACTTACTGTTTTTGTGTTCGGAAGTTTTGGTATGGTAGCCCCTGTGCAGGGCGGAATTGGAGCCTGGCATTTTATGGTTATTGAGGCACTCGCGTTGTATGGTGTGGATAGGGGCGACGGAAAAGTTTTCGCTTTACTTGCACACGGCAGTACAACACTCATGCTAATTGTGCTGGGGCTGATTGCCATGTTGGTTCTGCCTTTTGTGAACGAAAGAGAAGCTGAGCCTGGACAAGAAAGCTAAGTAGAGCTGAGTTAGATCCTAATTAATTAGATAATAGATAACTTGCAGATCCTTGAATGTTAATCTGTACATAGCCCGACGCATTTTTTCGGATAAAGAAAACCGGAAAAGCCTTTCGCACCGAATCGTGAATATTGCACTTTTAGGCATTATTCTCGGATTGGTTGTTCTTATCTTGTCGGTTGCTATCGTTACCGGATATAAGACTGAAGTCGGGAAAAAAGTAATTGGCTTTGGCTCGCATCTGCAAATTGTGAACCTCGACTCCAATGAATCCTACGAAACTTCTCCGGTTAGTCAGAATCAACCTTTTTTGCCGGAATTGAAAAGCATCGATGGCGTACGTCATGTCCAGGTTTTTGCCACCAAACCCGGAATTATCA
The DNA here is from genome assembly GCA_035353575.1 of Prolixibacteraceae bacterium. Taxonomy (GTDB): domain Bacteria; phylum Bacteroidota; class Bacteroidia; order Bacteroidales; family Prolixibacteraceae; genus Aquipluma. Next base: position 14,539 of record DAOPZV010000041.1, read on the forward strand.
AGGCCGGAACAGAAATTCAGGGTGTTGTATTGAAAGGGATTGGCCCCGATTTCGATTGGTCTTTTTTTCTGGAAAATAAGATTTCCGGCGAGCCTTTTACTGTTCAGGATACAGCAAAAACAAATAAAGTCTGGATTTCAAAACAGATGGCCGATTTACTTGGTGCTAAGATTGGCGATAAACTTTCGATGTTTTTTGTCAATCCTTCAGATGTTGTGCCGCGTCAGCGAAAGTTTGAACTTGCTGGTATTTACAAGACCAGCCTTGAAGAATTTGACCGATTGTTTGTTTTGGCCGACATAAATCATGTCAGGAAATTGAATAACTGGAGTGAGAATGAAGTTAGCGGTTTTGAAGTTCTGGTGAACGATTTCAGAAATTTGGACCAGGCTGAGAAAAAGGTCAGCAACCTGATTCTTCGCCACACCCGACCCGACTCTCCCGTTCTGCAGGTTGTGAGCATAAAAGAGAAATACAGGCAAATTTTCGATTGGCTCGGACTGCTCGACATGAATGTGTGGATTATTCTCGTACTGATGGTTCTGGTCGCCGGCTTCAACATGGTTTCCAGCCTTTTGGTTATTATTCTTGAACGCACCCAGATGATCGGGATTTTAAAAGCAATGGGAGCGCGCAACTGGAGCGTTCGAAAAGTTTTTCTATATTTTTCGGGCATGCTTATTTTAAAGGCTTTGATTTGGGGAAATGTTGTTGGAGTTGGCATTTGTTTGCTTCAATATTACACTCATTTTTTCAAACTCGATGCCGCTTCGTACTACCTCGCATATGTGCCTGTAAATCTTTCTATAGTTCACCTTTTGCTTTTAAATATCGGAACCGTAATCGTTACCATTGCAATGCTTGTTCTTCCGTCTTATTTCATAACCAAAATTTCTCCTGAAAAGATAATCAGGTTCGAATAATCGGCGGAGTAAATCCCAAAAATTATGTGTCTAATCGAATAAAGAGGGCGCGATTAGCTATTTTTGCAGCATGTATTCTTCAATTATAAATTATCTGAAAGAAACCTTACCTGGCGAGTTACCCGGTGAAAAAGCCCATCTGAAAATGTTACCGCCGGGGCGTCGTTTAAAAACACCGGATGACGATATTTTATCGGTCAAGCAAAGCAGTGTTCTGGTATTGCTCTTTCCCCACGAAGGGCAACTTTGTACCTGCCTTACGCGCCGTTCAAACACAATGAAACACCATCCGGGACAAATCAGTTTCCCAGGCGGAATGGCCGAGGAAGGAGAACGATCGCCGGAAATTACTGCATTGCGTGAAGCGAACGAAGAAGTAGGCATTAATCCGGAGAAGGTTGAAATACTGGGTTATTTATCAAGCTTATTTGTTGAAGTCAGCGGATTCCGTATTTATCCTTGTCTGGCTTGGGCCGATGAAAAACCCGAATTCACAACCAATTCAGACGAAGTTGAAGAGATAATTCTATTCCCCATTGGCAATTTCGCTGCCAATGAAATAATTAATGTAACAGAAGTGCAAACCGTTACCGGTATTCTAAAAGTTAACTATTATCCTTTTGAAGGGAATTTAATTTGGGGTGCAACGGCAATGATTATCTCCGAACTAGTTGAAATACTGAAAGCCTATCACTCAGTCACGGTGAAATAAACATCTCGTTTAGTCGTAGAATGACCACGACAATCCAATTCTGTATGTCCGCCTCATGTACGGATAGTCGGGTGCCATATAATAATTGTTTCCGGCCAAGCCCGACGCTGCATTCATCAAAGTAAAGAAGAATCGCGTACGTTTTAGCTTCATGTTAATATGGAAGTCAACATACGGATATTTCCCGATCAGAGTACTGTGTTGCAAGTAAAAACGCGAAGTTGAAGGTTCGTAAGCATCGGCATAAAAGGCAGAGTTATATCTTGTATCAACTCCAATCTGGAAATGCATCACTTTTGATATAATTGTCCGGTAATTGAAGCTGACAAATCCAGCGAATGCTGGCAAGTGAATAACATTTTCGTTGTTAGCTTTTTGTACAAGCCCCTGTGCCCGAATCACCCAATGGTCGCGTTCAAAGTCCTTATTGAGGTAGGCCGCAAGTATAAGTAATTCGCTTCCCGACTGCGCCGGCAAAGCATCTTCGTCGTTGTAGATATAGTTCCCGATTAGTGAATAATTTACCCCGATCGTTGTTTTAAACTCCTGAGAATTAATGCTCGACCTGATGGTCATCTCATTAATGTTGCTGAAGTGATTGTTCCACTTGAAATGGTTTGAATAAAAATAATGATCGTAATAATCCGGAACAAGAGTTTTCAACGAGCCTTCAATTCTTAAACTTGTTGTGTCTCGTCCAATCTTTACCGGTTTGTTCAGAAATCCATTCAGCTCGGTTTGGCCAGTTCTGTATCCCGTCAGATAAATTCGCCCGTCGGCTTCCCATTGCCAGAATTTTCCTTCATTTCTGAAAATTCCTCCGCCGACAAAGGTGTTCGATTGCTTTTTCGGATAATATCCGATCGTGTCAGAAAAATTGTACCAAAGCTGATCGTTTCCAATGTATGCCCTCTTTCCGAAGGTGTATTTTCTGTCGGGTGCTTCGTAAAACTTGATCTGGAAAATATTGGTGATTCGGGTGTATCTGGTGCTATCTGCTGTTTTGGTCGAATCCTGGTAAATGTTTTTGAAAAAAGTTTTTGGATCTGTTTTTGTGAAACGATGTTTATTGTTCGAGAATTCAAATTGATGAATAAATCCCACCCTCGGAATAAACTTTTCTTTCACTTTGTTGGCAGTATCGGCAGGTATAGTCTTTCCCAGCCTGTACTCATTTATGGTGTAAATGTTGTTGTTTTGAAGTTTTTTCAGTGCAGCGTCTTTAATTTGAACAATATAATTCTCTGTAACTGTAGAATTGTTAAAAACCTGGTCAGCCGCCAATCCACCGTTTTCCTGGCCCTCCAAACGGTTGAAAATGATGTTCGAATGTGACAAAAAGTTGTTCGACGAATACGAAGTCGCCAAAGCCAGATTGTGAAATTTGTGCAACTGTTTTAGAAATTGCCCCTGCGACTTGGTCTGATTGTAAATAAATTGGAAATTAAATTTTTTATTCACGTTTTGAGTCAGGAAAACATTAAACCGTGTTTCGTTTTTTGTTACCCGGCTCTCACTCTGACTATATTCCAATATGGAATACGGCGTCGTCGTATTATAATAATTTATTTGTGAGGGTGTAAGCCAATAGGCGTCGTACGAGCGGGCAAAATAGAAATCAGAATTGTAAGTACGTTTGAAAAAATCGTTCGAAAGTGCAGCACCGCCAATATTCCCGATAAATGTATTGCTTATGCTCTTCTGGAAAATAGGTTGATAAACATGGTAAAAAGTGAGTGTGGTGTCGAGTTCTGTTTTTTTAACGACAGAGCCAATTTCGTTTACCTGCCACGTTTTTATGTGCGACGGGATCTTGGGTTTGGCGGGTTGTGATTTTTTCTTTTTACCTGACTCCGTATCATTTTCATTGCCCATACCCGAAGTGTTCATCCTGCCCGAGTTCGATCCTGGCCTGACCTGAGCGTACGACTGATTGATAATCAGAAAGATCACAAAGATTATGTATGTGTACTTTTTTAGCATTTCGGCGCAAAGATAATTAAAATAAAACCCTCGTCAATAATAGCAAATCAAGTTAAAAGCCGAATTTAGATAGCCTTTGATGTAGCCTGTAATATTAATGGTTAAATAACAAATACAAAGGAGGTTTAATAAAAAATAACTCTTTTTAACAGGAAATCCTGCACAAAGGCAATGTATCAGGCATCTTTTTTTGTAGAAAATGCATTAAAAATAGCAATAAGTTTTCAACCATCGATTGTTAGTTAATGTCAACTCAGCGACATGCCATTCGAGGCTTGTTTTCTTTATATTTGTTGCAAATTGGATGAAAATATGATGCAGAATTACGATGAAGATTCGATAAAAACGCTTGATTGGCAGGAACATATACGGAAGCGCCCAGGTATGTATATTGGTAAGTTGGGCGACGGTTCTGCAAGCGATGATGGAATCTATGTTTTGCTGAAAGAAGTGGTTGACAATTCGATTGACGAGTTTATGATGGGTAACGGAAAAAAGATTGAAGTTAAAGTTACCAACGAACTTGTTACTGTTCGCGATTACGGGCGTGGTATTCCGTTAGGCAAGCTACGCGATGCCGCTTCGAAAATGAACACTGGCGCTAAATACGACTCAGAAGTATTTAAAAAATCCGTCGGACTTAATGGTGTGGGTATCAAAGCAGTAAATGCGCTATCCAGCCATTTTAGGATAATGGCTTTCCGCGAGGGAGAAGCAAAAGAAATTATCTTTAGCGAAGGCAATGTGGTTGACGAAAAGGATATCGCAGCTACAGAACAGCCAAACGGAACTTACGTCGAGTTTACTCCAGACGCATCAGTTTTCAAAAGTTATCGCTTTTTCAACGACTACATTGTGAACATGATGAAAAACTACTCGTTCTTGAACGCCGGACTTACACTGGAATTCAATGGCGAGAGGTATTTCTCAAGAAACGGGTTGAAAGATTTGCTCGAAGAAAATCAGGAATCCGAATCACTGTATCCTGTCATTCATTTGAAAGGGAACGACATTGAAGTTGCTATTACTCACGGAAATCAATACGGCGAAGATTATTATTCTTTCGTTAACGGGCAGCACACTACGCAGGGCGGCACCCATCTGTTGGCCTTCCGCGAAGCCATCGTGAAAACGATTCGTGACTTCTACAAAAAAGATTTCGATCCGACCGACATTCGTGCTTCAATAATCGCTGCAATAGCAATTAAGGTTGAAGAACCGGTATTCGAGTCTCAAACAAAAACAAAGCTTGGGTCGAAGGATATTGGACCAGATGGACCAACTGTACGGAACTTTGTAACCAATTTCGTACAGAAAGAACTTGATAATTATCTGCATAAAAATCCGGATGTATCTGAAGTTTTATTGAGGCGCATTCAGGAATCGGAACGGGAACGAAAAGCTATTTCCGGAATACAAAAATTGGCGAAGCAGCGGGCGAAGAAAGCAAACCTGCACAACCGAAAGCTGAGGGATTGCCGGGTTCATTTCAACAGCACAAGCGAATTGAGAGAAAATTCATCGATTTTTATTACTGAAGGTGATTCAGCGAGCGGATCGATTACCAAATCGCGCGACGTGAATACCCAGGCAGTATTTAGTTTGAGAGGAAAACCTTTGAATACATTTGGCCTGACCAAGAAGATTGTTTACGAAAACGAGGAATTCAATTTGCTACAGGCCGCACTGAATATTGAAGAAAGCATGGACGATCTTCGTTACAACAAGGTAATTATTGCGACAGATGCCGATGTTGACGGGATGCACATCCGCCTGTTGCTAATTACTTTTTTCCTACAGTTTTTCCCTGAAATTGTTCGTCAGGGTCATCTGTTTATATTTCAAACTCCTCTTTTCAGGGTTCGGAATAAAAAGGAAACATATTACTGTTATACAGATGAGGAGCGGGTTTCAGCCATTCAAAAATGCGGAAAAGCTGCCGAAATTACCCGATTCAAAGGGCTTGGTGAAATCTCACCCGATGAATTTAAAAACTTCATCGGTCCCGATATCCGACTTGATCCGGTGTTGATGAAGCGACACGAATCAGTGGCACAAATGCTTGAGTATTATATGGGAAAAAACACTCAGGAACGACAGGATTTTATTATCGAAAACCTGTATGTAGAGAAAGATGAATTTTAGAACGGCACCAATAAAATTGACAGAAAGAACAAATGACTGAAGAAAATATAAATAAAGAGGAACAACAGAAAGAGAAGAAAGAGGAAATTATCTATTTGCCGGGGTTGTACCGTCAGTGGTTTCTCGATTACGCTTCGTATGTTATTCTCGAGCGTGCCGTTCCGTATGTTGAAGACGGACTGAAGCCGGTTCAGCGACGCATTTTACACGCGATGAGCGTGATGGATGACGGTCGTTACAACAAAGTTGCCAATATCATCGGGCAAACCATGCAGTATCATCCACATGGAGATGCTTCAATTGGCGATGCATTGGTTCAGCTTGGTCAGCGCGATTTGCTGGTCGATTGCCAAGGAAACTGGGGAAATATATTAACAGGCGACGGTGCTGCGGCCCCACGTTATATCGAGGCTCGTTTGTCGAAATTTGCTCTCGACGTAGTGTTCAATCCAAAAACCACGAACTGGAAGCTTTCGTACGATGGACGTAACAGAGAGCCTATTTCCCTTCCTGTGAAATTTCCATTATTGCTGGCCCAGGGCGTTGAAGGTATTGCGGTTGGTTTGGCATGTAAAATATTGCCGCATAACTTTATTGAATTATGCGATGCCTCCGTTGCATATTTGCGCGGAGAGGACTTTGTTCTTTATCCTGATTTCCCAACAGGTGGATCGGGCGATTTTGCTCGCTACAACGACGGAATTCGTGGGGCCTCCATAAAAGTCAGGGCTAAAATTGAAAAGCGCGACAGTAAAACCCTGGTGGTTACCGAAGTTCCTTTTGGACGAACCACTTCTTCGTTGATTGAGTCGATTATCAAGGCAAATGACAAGGGCAAAATCAAAATCAAAAAAATAGACGATAACACGTCCGACAAGGTAGAGATCATGATCCACCTCGTTCCAGGAATGTCGTCGGATAAAACCATCGATGCACTTTATGCTTTTACTGATTGTGAAGTTTCGATATCTCCAAACAGTTGCATCATTCAGAATGAAAAACCAAAGTTTATTGGTGTCAGCGAAATCCTGAAAAGCAATACCGATCAAACTGTTGCATTACTGAAACTCGAACTGGAGATTCGCAAAAATGAGCTTGAGGAAGCATGGCATTTTGCTTCACTGGAAAAAATATTCATCGAAGAACGCATTTATAAGGATAAAGAATTTGAGCAGGCCGAAAATATGGATGCGGCAGTTGCTCATATCGACAAGCGATTGGTACCATGGAAACCGAAGCTGAAACGAGAAGTCACTCGTGAGGATATTCTGAAATTGATGGAAATTCGCATGGCGCGCATCCTGAAATTCAACACAGATAAGGCAAACGATCATTTATTGTCCATTGAAGAAGAAATTGAAGAACTGATCAATAAAATTGCCAACATCATCCCTTATACCATCGAATGGTTCGAACGACTGAAAAACAAATACGGTAAAGGCCGCGAACGCAAAACCGAAATCAGGAACTTCGAAAACATCATCGCGACTAAAGTGGTTGTCGCAAACGAAAAGCTGTATGTTGACAGGATAGAAGGATTTATGGGAACCGGGCTTAAGAAAGCTGAATATGTTTGCGATTGTTCTGATATTGACGATGTGATTGTCTTCAGGAAAGACGGAACATATCTTGTAACTAAAGTCACCGATAAAGCATTTATTGGCAAGAACATTCAGCACCTTGCAATTTTTAAGAAGAACGATAATCGCACCATTTATAACGTAGTTTACCGCGATGGGAAAAATGGCTTCGTTTACATGAAGCGATTTGCTGTTACCGGCGTAACCCGCGACAAAGAATACGACCTGACTCAGGGAACGGCCGGTTCCAAAATACTCTATTTCAGTGCCAATCCGAATGGAGAAGCCGAAGTTTTACGCGTTACCTTGAAACCGAAGCCGAGAATTAAAAAGCTTATTTTCGAGGTCGATTTAGGCGAATTGGCTATCAAAGGTCGCGCATCAATGGGAAATATTCTGACCAAGTTTGAAATTCATAAGATAGCGCTGAAAGAGAAAGGATTGTCAACTCTTGGTGGACGCAAAATCTGGTTTGACGAGGATGTATTCCGCCTCAATTCCGACAACAGGGGAAAATATCTTGGCGAATTTAGCGGCGATGATTCAATTCTGGTTATCTACAAATCGGGAGAATATCTGCTGTGTAATTTCGATTTATCCAACCATTTTAACGATGGCGTTTTATACATTGGCAAATTCGATCCGAAGAAAGTACTTACTGCTGTTTACTTCGATGCAGAACAAGGTTACTACTACGTTAAACGTTTCCCGATAGAAGAAATCCCTAATCGCGAAGTTGGCTTTATCGGTGAGTTTGGCGAAAACCGGCTGGTCAATTTCACCTGGGTTGGGCATCCGCGTATCGAGTTAGTTTTTGGAGGCAAAAACGAGGGCCGTGAACCTGAAGTGATTGATGTAGATGAGTTTATCGGTGTGAAATCACACAAAGCTAAAGGGAAGCGCTTATCGACCTATGAAATTACTCAGATTAACGAACTGGAGCCAACTATAATTGACGAGATCCCTGAAGAAGAATTGGGCGAAGAGGCAAAGGGCGACATAGAAATTCCGAATATTGAAGACTTGTTGTTTGGGTCGGATAATCCTTCGGAAGACGATGCTAATCAGATGACTTTATTTTAGAATACAGGGACTGCCTGATAATATTGGTTTTGTATGAGGATTTTTTTGATTGGGTTTATGGGGTGCGGAAAATCAACGATGGGACGGTCGCTTGCATCGATGCTGAATCTGACTTTTATTGATCTGGATACCTTTATCGAAGGAAAATATTTCAAAACTGTTCCTCAGATTTTTGCCGAAGAAGGGGAATCTGAGTTTCGCAAAAAAGAGCATAAAGCCTTGGAAGAAGTTGCGCTCTTTGATGACGTAATTGTTGCCACTGGCGGCGGGGCACCGTGTTTTTTCGATAATGTGGAGGTGATGAACAACGCCGGATATTGCATTTTTCTGGATGTCGCGACCGAGTCGTTGGTTAAAAGGCTGATCCATTCAAAAACCGAGCGGCCTTTAATTAAAGGAAAGTCGCCCGAAGAGCTCAAAACCTTTATCGATGCGCTAATGCAAAAGAGACGACCTTTCTACGAAAAAGCAAAGTATATTTTGAAAGGAATTGAATTGCATGCAGCAGATGTTATAGCAGTAGTAAAAAATTAGTTTGTCTTTTCATGGTTGAAATTTGTGCGCTGGCATCGGGAAGTAACGGGAATTGCTATTATGTGGGCAATGAAAAAGATGCAGTGCTGATCGATGCGGGCCTTTCAGCAAAGCAAATCCTAATCCGGATTCAGGAGGCAGGCCTCCAATCGTCCAAAATAAGAGCAATTTTTATAAGTCACGAACACAGCGACCACGTGCGCGGAGTTCGTGTTTTAAGCAATAAACTTGGCATACCGGCGTGTTTCAGCCAGGGAACACTAAATGCCATTCCTGAAAATGAACGCCCCGATCAGTGTTCAGTCTTTACTCCAGACAAAAGTTTCAGCATCAGTTCGTTTATCATTCATCCATTTCTTAAAAATCACGATGCTGCAGAGCCTTGCTCGTTTCGCATTGAACATGATGACTGGCAGATTGGTGTGTTTACCGATATTGGAGAGCCTTGCGAACGGGTAAAACACCATCTAAGGAAATGCCATGCGGTTTTTTTGGAAACAAATTACGATGAAAAAATGCTTTGGGATGGACCATATCCTTATTTGCTGAAGAGAAGAGTTGCATCGCCAGTTGGTCATTTGTCCAACGATCAGGCTTTTGAACTGGTTCGTGATCACGCTGGGCCCGAGCTGGTTCATGTTTTTTTGAGTCACCTTTCCGGAGAAAATAATCGTCCGGAGCTGGCTGAAGAAAAATTCAAATCGTTAACTGATCGCTTTAATGTTTGCCTGACTTCGAGATCGACCTTCAGTGGCTTTTGTCGGCTGAG
>DAOPZV010000042.1:0-20085 GCA_035353575.1 Prolixibacteraceae bacterium
AGTTTTGAATTGAATGAATAAATAATCAGACAGAGTTTAATTTACACTCCCCCGCAGAACCTTATCTGCGGGGCTTTTTATTTCATTAAAAGCAATTTCAAACTTTCTTATTTTGCCAAACGCTTTTGTTCTTCAACCTGTGCATCAATTACTGCAATAGTAACCATGTTTACAATGTCGCGAACGGTACTTTCTACATTCAAAATGTGAATTGGCTTGTTTAACCCCATTTGGATCGGGCCGATGGTTTCACTCATTCCAAATTCAAGTAACATTTTGTAGGCAATGTTTGCTGAACTTAAATTCGGGAATATCAACGTGTTTACATTCATGCCATCAATCCTCGAGAATGGGAATTTCTCATGACGCAAATCTTTATGTAATGCAAAATTCAATTGTAATTCGCCATCAATTTTCATTCCCGGCTCATTTTCATGCAGATATGCTACTGCATCATGAACTAATCCCGGACTTCCTGCTGCTCGGGCACCAAAGTTTGAATACGAAAGCATCGCCATCACAGGATCGGTGTTGAACAGTTTCACTGAATCGTGTGCAAGTTTTGCAATGTCAACAAGTGTTTCTCGAGTCGGATGGCTATTCACCATTGTATCGGCAAAGAACAAAGTTCCCATCTTGGTATTAACAATATTCAAACCTGCAATGTGGTTCAATCCTTCGCGCATACCCACAATTTCGATGGCAGGCGTGATTGCATCCTGGTATTTGGTATAAACTCCGGTAATGAATGCATCAGCATCGCCGGTTTCAACCATCATCATACCAAAATAGTTGCGATCGAACATTTTCTCATAAGCTTCCTCGTAAGTCATCCCCTCACGTTGGCGCTTTGCTGTGAATATTTTTGCATACTTTTCACGTTTCGCAAATTCACGGTCGTGACGAAGATTGACGATTTCAACTCCTTCGAGGTCAATATTGTTATTCGTAATAAGTTTACCGATGATCTCTTCGTTACCAAGTAAGATCGGGATGCAAATACCTTCAGCCCTTGCTACTGAAGCAGCTTTCAGCATATTGATATGGTTTGCTTCGGCAAAAACCACTCGTTTGGGGTTTTCTTTTGTTTTTTCGGTCAATCCACGGATCAGTTTATTGTCGAGCCCCATACGCTGGCGTAATTCATCTTCATATTTGGCCCAATCGGTGATCGGCTTGCGGGCAATGCCTGATTCGATGGCAGCTTTGGCTACTGCTGGAGCAACTGTAACCAACAAACGTGGATCGAGTGGTTTCGGAATGATATACTGACGGCCAAAACTTAAATGGTTGGCATTATAGGCAGCTGTAACCACTTCAGGAACTGGTTTCTTGGCCAATTCTGCAATTGCAAGAACGGCTGCAACCTTCATTTCTTCATTAATTCCGGTTGAACGTACATCCAATGCTCCCCGGAAAATATAAGGGAATCCAAGTACGTTGTTCACCTGGTTCGGATGGTCGCTACGTCCGGTGGCAAAAATAATGTCGGGACGAGAAGCCATCGCGTCGGCATAGGAAATTTCAGGATTTGGGTTAGCGCAAGCAAACACAATTGGATTTGAAGCCATGCTCCGAACCATTTCTTGTGTAAGACATCCTTCCACCGAAAGACCAAGGAAAACATCAGAACCGTCAACGGCTTCGGCCAACGTGTTGCAGGGCAAATTGGTTGCAAATGGTTTTTTACGGCTATTTAAATCGGTACGGCGAGTTGAAATAACTCCCTTACTATCAACCATCACAATATTTTCGAGCTTGGCGCCAAGTGCCATATAAAGAGTGGTGCACGACGAAGCTGCTGCTCCTGCTCCATTCACCACAATTCGAATATCTTCAATTTTTTTGCCAACCAATTCGAGTGCATTAATCAGTGCGGCTGCCGAAATAATCGCAGTTCCGTGCTGATCGTCGTGCATCAACGGAATATCGAGGGCTTCCTTCAGTTGTTCTTCAATTTCAAAACATTCAGGAGCTTTAATGTCCTCAAGATTAATTCCGCCAAATGTTGGCGAAATGGCTTTTACCACTTCGATAAATTTCGCAGGGTCTTTTTCATTGACTTCAATATCGAAAACATCGATATCGGCAAATATTTTAAACAGAAGACCTTTTCCTTCCATTACCGGTTTCCCGGCAACAGCGCCAATATCGCCTAAGCCAAGTACTGCGGTACCATTCGAAATTACAGCAACCAAATTTCCTTTGGCGGTGTAATCGTAGGCTGCTTGCGGGTCTTTTTCAATTTCCAGACACGGTATAGCAACGCCTGGAGAATAGGCCAATGCTAAATCGCGTTGGGTACTGTATGGTTTGGTTGGCACAACCTGAATTTTTCCAGGCCGGCCTTCCTTGTGATAATTTAAAGCATCTTGGTTTTTTGAGTTATCCATCCCGTTAAATTTTGTTAGTTAATATTATAAATCATCTTGTCCTACTACTTCCCTTCCTGTTTTGTACTAGCGGGATTAATAAAAGAACATTCGACTAATCTCTCCAAATGTATTGTGAAATCTGTTGCACTGATGTTAAGGAGATGTAAACGTCAGAAAAAATTAACATTAATCATGGTTTGCTAAATAAAAAGAGTCATTGACATAAATCAACACTACAAATCAGACACTTATAAAAGTAAATCAGCCGCACTTTCCTGCAAGTGCGGCTGATTCAAATCAAAAACTGTGAAGTAAATTTATTTTGATAAACTTTTAATAATATCCCCAGTTTTTCATGATATCAAAATCTTGTTTCACGCAATCCAGTGGAGTTTTACCCTGATATGATTCTTGTTCGATAATATAAACCTTAGTCCCTCCTGTTTTTCTGCAAAGTTCGAGTACGTCTTTCACTGGAATGATACCTTTGCCGAGAATTGCACTTTCGAATTTTTCCGGTGTATTATTTCCAATCTCATCCTTCACATGTATCAGTTCAAATTTCCCGGGATACTGGTTGATTACTTCAATTGCTTTGGCACCGCCAATATACATGTTGCCAATATCAAGCTGCATAACAACCTTATTTGCATCAAGCTTTTGCATCATGATGTCAAATAGTTTTACCCCGTTCAACTTTTCAGTAAACTCGGCCCAATGGTTGTGATAACCAAACTTCATTCCATATTTATGGCATAAATCGCCACATTTATTAAACACATCAAGATAGCTCACCAAGTCATCGTATGATTTTCTCATACTTTCGTCCATCCATGGGCTGATAACATACTTTTGCCCCATATAAGCGGCGTCTTCAACAGTATATTTCCACGAATCAGAAAAATCCTTCTTCGCAGCAACCCAATGATCTCTACCCATAACAGTGTGACCACTTGGCATTTTCATTCCGAGATCGTCCAGCACTTTTTTAAATTCCCTGGCAGTATAACCATAAAATTTTCGATCAACATAATTGGCATGTTCCACATACCTGTAACCAATTTTTGCAAGTTGCTTCAATGTCGCGAGTGGATCTTTTTGCATATCATCACGAACAGAATAAAGCTGCAGTCCAATTATTTCAGAGGGTTTAACAGCAGCAAGTGCTGATTTTGATACTAAGGCAGCTCCGGATAGAAGCGCCACATTTTGAATAAATTGTCGGCGTGTCGTCATAGGTCTTCGTTTTCAATGTTTAGGTATAAATTAGTATATAAAAGATGTTACCGATCAAACAGATTAGGTGACATCTTTTATTTTGCAAGTTTTCTATTCTTCTTCGTCGTCCTTCATAAGCATTTCCTCAATCACTTTAGGATAATGCAGATATTCAAGTTCATGAACCCTGGCTGAAAGGGTTTCCGGAGTATCGCCAGGTAATACCGGGCAAGTCACCTGTAATATAATATCTCCCTGATCGTAATTTTGATTTACATGATGAATCGTTATTCCCGACTCTTTTTCTTTGGCCGCCAGAACAGCTTTGTGCACATTCTCTCCGTACATTCCTTTGCCCCCGTATTTAGGTAATAAAGCAGGGTGTATATTAATAACTGTAAACAATTCTGTAAGACTACGCGGAACCAGCCAAAGGAAACCAGCCAGAACAATCATATCAATGCGGTGGTCATATAATCTGTCCAAAACCTCGTTACTACGGTAAAATTCATCCGAATCGAACGTAAATGTTTCAACTCCCAACTTCTCCGCCCTTATCAATGCATACGCACTTTCATTGTTCGACCAAAGTGAGTCAACAACAATATCCTTACTTGCTGAAAAGTACTCTATAATCCTTTGGGCGTTAGTTCCAGACCCTGAGGCGAAAATTGCAATTCGTTTCATTTGCTGTTGTATTTTTATAATTTATGATCAATGGAATTTTAGAATAAAAGGTTCAAATATAGGTCAGAATTACCTGTAGTTCAATCTTTATTCGTCCATTTAATTCATTTTTTGTTTGAAATATCAGGGGTAAATTTATTACTTTGCATCGAATTTTTTGAAACAATTTTAATATTAACCAAAAATTACAGAGTTATGTCTGACGTTGCAGCAAAAGTAAAAGCAATTATTGTTGACAAATTGGGTGTTGATGAAAGCGAAGTAACCCCAGAAGCATCATTCACAAACGATCTTGGTGCAGATTCACTTGATACAGTTGAGTTGATCATGGAATTTGAAAAAGAATTTGACTTGGCTATTCCAGATGATCAGGCTGAAAAAATTTCAACTGTAGGTGAAGCTATCGCTCACATCGAGGCTAATTTGAAATAATAATAAAACAACATTATGGAATTTAAACGGGTAGTTGTTACCGGACTAGGAACTGTTAACCCGCTTGGCAATTCTATCGAGGAATACTGGGAAGGTTTGAAAAAAGGGGAAAGCGGCGCAGGCCCTATAACCCATTTTGATGCCAGCACTCACAAAACAACTTTTGCCTGCGAGCTTAAGAATTTCGACCCAACTGTTTACGTTGAAAAAAAAGAGATCAGAAAACATGATCCCTACACATTGTATGCTTTTGCAGCAGCAGAACAGGCAATTGTAGATTCAGGTGTTAATCTCGAAACACTAAACAAAGATAGGGCTGGAATTATTTGGGGTGCCGGAATCGGAGGTTTACAAACTTTTTTTGAAGAAACGTTGAGTTACAAGCACGAAATGCCTCGTTACTCTCCTTTCTTCATTCCTAAAATGATTGCCAATATAGCTGGAGGGTTACTCTCTATCCGTTACGGATTTAGAGGACCAAACTTTACCACGGTATCAGCTTGTGCATCTGCTTCCCATGCCCTTATCGAGGCAATGAACTATATCAGAATGGGGAAAGTTGATTTTTTCATTACCGGTGGTTCAGAAGCAGCAATAAATCCCGCAGGCTTAGCCGGATTTAATTCCATGCGGGCTCTTTCTACCAGAAACGATGATCCAACAACTGCATCAAGACCTTTCGATGTTGATCGTGACGGTTTTGTTATGGGAGAAGGTTCTGGTGCTCTTATTCTTGAAGAATATGAACACGCAGTAAAAAGAGGGGCTAAAATTTATGCAGAAATGGTTGGAGGAGGAATGTCGGCTGATGCCTATCACATGACAGCTCCCGACCCTGACGCAGGCGGTGCAACATTAGTAATGAAATGGGCACTCGAAGACGCCGGAATGAACCCAGAAGACATTGACTACATTAATGTTCACGGAACTTCAACTCCACTGGGCGACATTGCTGAACCAAAAGCAATTCAGAAAGTCTTCGGAGACCATTCCTATAAACTTAGCATTAGCTCTACCAAATCAATGACAGGCCACCTTTTGGGAGCTGCCGGAGCAGTAGAAGCTATCGCATCGATCCTTGCAATCAAACATGGTATCATTCCACCAACAATTAACCACTTTAACGACGATCCGGAAATCGACCAAAAACTTGATTTCACATTTAATGTCGCTAAAGAACGTAAAATCCAAACAGCTTTAAGCAACACGTTTGGCTTTGGTGGGCACAACGCTTCTGTTATCTTTAAGAAAATTTAATAAAAGTGATACGAACCATCGTTCAAAGAATAAAACTCTTTTCTTCTTCTAGAAAAGAGTTTTATTTATTTTTAAAATCGTTACTTGGCTTTTATCCCACAAACCTGAGGGTTTACGATATTGCCGTTATTCACAAATCGGCTTCTAAGCCTGATTCCCAGGGAAACTTAATTAATAACGAGCGACTTGAGTACTTAGGAGATGCCATTTTAGGAGCTGCTATCGCCGATTTCCTATACAACCGGTTTCCAAATCAGGATGAGGGTTACCTCACGCAAATGCGCTCAAAACTTGTCAACCGAAGCTTCCTGACACAACTTACTTACCAGATTGGACTGAATCACTATATCCAATCAAACACAACTTCGACCATCGAATCGAGTCACATTTATGGCGACACCCTCGAAGCACTCATAGGTGCCATATACCTTGATAAAGGCTATCCGGAAGCTAAGAAATTTATCACCAGAAAACTACTGAACAACTACGTAAATCTGGTAGAAGTTCAAAATACAAATTCGAACTACAAAAGCCAGCTAATTGAGTGGTCGCAGAAAAATAAAAAAGCTGTATCGTTCGAAACAACCGACGAGAGCAAAAACGACGGCAAGCAACCGTGGTTCACGGCAACAATTGAAATAGACAACGGGCTTATTGGCAAAGGCTCGGGAGCCTCCAAAAAAGAAGCTCAGCAAAATGCATCAAAAGCTGCACTCGACCGGATCAAAGACCTTTATCCTGAGCAAACAGAGCAAGAATAGTCGAATCTTGTACCTCTGTAAAGTTTCATCAACTTCTATTCTTTCTGTAAAAGTCGCCTTTTAGTTGTACATTACTGTCAATATTTTACCGAACCAATCACTATCAGGCTCATAACGAGCTGTGTTAAATATTGTTAAGTATTTATTGACAGCAAGTTTAAAAATTATCTTTGCAACATGAGCAGGAAGGTAATACTTACATTGATAGTTATAATGGCATTGGTTATGACGGGATTAATCATCGTCCAAACCAATTCAATTATTAAAGCTCTTGAGATTAAAGAAGAGCAATTCAATACTTCTGTAAAAAATGCGTTGCTCGGTGTTACAAACCGGCTTGAAATGGAGGAAGCCTCAAGCCTGGCAATGGAAGAACACAGTATTTTTTCTCAACGCGATATAAACGACCTTTTGCCCATCGGAGGTTCTGCCCAAATCAGTTCAAAAGACCTGAAAATATCGATGCAATATTCGCAACAGGTAGCCAATGGAGTGCAAACTCAGGAACTCAATGTTGAATACGGACCTGATGAAAATGAACAAAACGAAAGAGGTCAGCCAGGAGATTATCCCAACGCATTTGAGCGAATTCACGAATACAATGGCTTTGTAAGCAAACAATACCAGGACAGGCTCGATCAACAAGCACGTTTCCTATTGCTATCGCAAATAAGAAGTATTCGGTCGGCGTTGCCAATCGAGGAAAGATTACCCTCATCGTTGGGAAGAATCATTCGCACCGAACTTAAAAAACAGGGAATTCCTCTCGATTTTAAATGTGCAGTGAAAACATTCTCCAGAGGCAAAGAACGCTTTGCATACGGAGATAAAGATTATAGTCCGAAGGAAAAAAAAGAATATCCTGTTTTATTGTATCAAAACGATATAGAAGAACAATTAAAACCAAACTGGCTCTATATTTATTTCCCCAAACAGGATACTTACCTTTTGAAGGAAACCGGATTTTTGGTTATTCCTACAGTTGTATTAACGGCCATGTTGATTGGTATTTTTGTGTTCACAATCCTGATTATATTGCGTCAAAAGAAGTTGTCTGATATCAAAAACGATTTTATCAACAACATGACGCATGAGCTGAAAACGCCGATCTCTACTATTTCGCTTGCAAGTCAAATGTTGCGCGATAACACGGTAACCAATACACCAAAAACTATTGAACACATTTCGGGGATTATCTTTCAGGAAAGCAAGAGATTGACCACCCAGGTTGAAAAAGTACTGCAAATGGCAGTCTTTAATGAAGGCAAACTCAAGCTAAAGTTCAAAGAAGTGAATATTAACGCATTAATCAATTCAGTAGTATTAAACTTTGAACTCAGAGTGAAGTCTAAAAACGGAGTACTGGTTTCTGACTTAAAAGCTGATCCGGCAATTATACGGGGCGACGAGGTGCACATTACAAATGTTTTATTTAACTTGCTTGACAATGCAGTGAAATACAGCAAAGACGAACCCCAAATTGCCATTTCGACAGAATCGGAAGACGGCTATGTAGTAATTTCGGTAAGAGATCACGGAATTGGTATATCGAAAGAATATCTTGGCCAGATTTTTGAGAGATTCTACCGGGTCCCAACAGGTAATGTTCACGATGTGAAAGGCTTTGGATTGGGACTAAGTTATGTCAAAATTATAGTTGACGCCCATAAAGGCAAGATTAAAGTTGACAGTGCCGTTAATAAAGGAACAAAATTCATGATATATTTTCCGATAAATACAGAAGAACATGGAAAAAAAAGTAAGATTGCTTTTGGCCGAAGATGACGAGAATCTCGGTCTGTTGCTAAAAGAATACCTGGTTGCAAAAGGTTACGACACCGACTTGTATCCCGACGGAGAGGCTGCATACAAGGGTTTCACTAAAAACCAATCGTATAACCTTTGTATTCTTGACATCATGATGCCGAAAAAAGACGGCATTTCTTTGGCAAAAGACATCCGGTTACTGAACATGGATATCCCGATCATTTTCCTCACAGCTAAAAACATGAAAGAGGATGTTCTCGAGGGGTTTAAAATTGGCGCAGATGATTACATCACCAAACCATTCAGCATGGAAGAGCTTATTTTCAGAATCGAGGCGATAATGAGAAGAATCAGCCAGGACAAAAGCTCTACCGAAAACGCTGTTTACCAGCTTGGAATGTACACTTTCGATTCGCGCAAACAAATACTTACCGGTGGCGAAGAAGAAGTGAAACTTACCACCAAAGAAGCTGAACTGCTCCGTTTGTTGTGCAACAATGCCAATAAGGTGCTCGAACGTAATTTTGCCCTGAAAACTATTTGGATAGACGACAATTATTTCAATGCCCGCAGTATGGATGTTTACATTACCAAACTACGCAAGCACCTGAAAGACGACCCGAAGGTCGAAATAATTAATGTGCACGGCAAAGGATACAAGCTGATCCTGTAAGACAAACCAAAACACTGATATTGAAAATCCCGCATTTTTGTGGGATTTTTTGTTTTCCGAATATTCCAGATTCACCAACAAAAAAGGGTTTCCCGGTTTTTACCCTGAGAAACCCTTTTTTATATTTTGTGTTGATGACAATTGAGACTCCCAATTGGACGTCTCCACAAAAAACTAATCCAATTTCAATACAGCCAGGAATGCATTCTGCGGAACTTCCACGTTGCCTACCTGTTTCATGCGTTTCTTTCCTTTCTTTTGTTTTTCGAGCAGCTTACGTTTACGGGTAATATCGCCACCGTAACACTTTGCAGTCACATCTTTTCGAACGGCCTTAATCGTTTCTCGGGCAATAATTTTAGCTCCAATGGCTGCCTGAATGGCAATATCAAACTGCTGGCGCGGAATCAGCTCTTTCAGCTTTTCGCACATACGCCGCCCAAAGTTGTATGCATTATCAAAGTGAATCAAGGTTGACAAAGCATCGACCATTTCGCCGTTCAGGAGAATATCGAGCCTTACCAGCCTAGCAGGACGGAAATCAAGCATGTGGTAATCGAACGACGCATATCCACGTGAAATACTTTTCAATTTATCGTAAAAATCGAATACTATTTCGCCCAACGGAAGGTCGAACACCAGTTCCACGCGGTCGGTGGTAAGATAATCCTGTTTAATCAAAATACCACGTTTGTCGAGGCAAAGTGTCATAATTGAGCCGATATAATCGGATGCTGTGATGATGTTGGCGCGGATAAATGGTTCATCAATATCGTCAATGGTCGTACTTGCCGGCAGTCCTGAAGGGTTGTAAACATTGATGGTTTCGCCTTTGGTGGTGTGAACATGGTACAATACGTTTGGAACTGTGGTAATCACGTTCATATCGAATTCGCGGTCGAGCCTTTCCTGGATGATTTCCATGTGCAACAGACCGAGGAAACCGCAACGAAAACCAAAGCCTAAGGCGGCCGACGATTCCGGCTCGTATGTTAACGAAGCATCGTTCAACTGCAACTTCTCCATCGAGGCCCGCAAATCTTCGTAATCTTCAGAATCAATCGGATAAACACCGGCAAAAACCATTGGCTTCACCTCTTCAAAACCGTCGATTGCCTTTTGGCAAGGAGTTGCTGCGTGTGTGATGGTATCGCCCACTTTTACTTCGCGGGCCGTTTTAATGTTGCAAATCACATAACCTACATCGCCGGTGCGAAGTTCCTGGCGCTCGTTCATCCCTAGTTTCAGGATACCGATTTCATCGGCAAGGTAATCCTTCGAGGTATTCATAAACTTCACGCGATCGCCTTTCCGAAGTACACCATTTTCAATTTTGAAATAGGCTATTACACCGCGAAACTGATTGAAAACCGAGTCGAAAATCAATGCCTGAAGTGGCGCTTCGGCTTCGCCCTGCGGCTCGGGAATTACATTCACAATCCGGTCCAGTATTTCTTCAATACCCATCCCGGTTTTGCCGCTAGCGCGAATAATGTCGGCACGTTTACACCCGATCAACCCAATAATCTGATCTTCTACAATTTCGGGCATGGCATTCGGCAAGTCCATCTTGTTCAGAATCGGAATTATTTCAAGGTCGTGCTCAATGGCCAGGTAAAGGTTCGAGATGGTCTGAGCCTGAATACCCTGGGTTGAATCGATAATGAGCAATGCTCCCTCGCAAGCGGCTATCGAACGGGAAACTTCATAAGAAAAATCGACATGCCCCGGAGTATCAATCAAATTCAGAATATATTCTTTTCCGCCATGATTATACTGCATTTGAATAGCGTGGCTCTTAATGGTGATGCCACGTTCCTGCTCCAAATCCATGCTGTCGAGCACCTGAGCCTTCATGGCCCTGGCATCAAGCGTTTTGGTAAATTCGAGCAGCCTGTCGGCAAGCGTGCTTTTCCCGTGATCGATGTGTGCGATGATGCAAAAATTACGTATGTTCTTCATTCCTGAATTCTAAAAAACCTTACTAATCAAATCGTCCGAATGACTTTGGCGCAAAGATATTCAAATTTCGTTAACAGCAACAGGCACAAAAATATCGAGCGTTAAAGGGCTTCAAAAAAATTATGAGATGTTCCGTTTCAAACCGAATATACCTACCTTTGAGGCGTTAACCCAGATCTCTATCGCATGAAGCAATTCACGTTTCTGATAATTTTTATAATTGTAGCAACAGCCTGCAAAGAAGTTTTTGACATTCCTCCACAGTCGAGACTTAAAGCAACTCTTGTAAATGCTGTTACCAAGAAAGATACAACCTATGTTATTACGATAAAACCGATTGGACACGACAGCCTGTTCTACAACAAAGAACGTTCGGGTTCGTTCATTTTGCCTTTTTCGCCAGGCGAGTCAACAAGTTTTCAAATCACTTTCGATTCGGTTATCGATACGATTACCTTTTTTCACAAAACAACAACACAATACGAGTCGATGGAATCTGGCTTTTATTACGAATATAAGTTGAAACAGATCAAATCTACGCTTCATAAAGTTAGTTCGATTCAAATTACTGACAGCTTGATAAATAGCACATTACATGAAAATATTAAAGTTTACATTCGTCCTTTGTCTTCTGGCAGTAATTAGTTACGGGCAAAAAGAGCCGCATAAGAAGATTAAGCCCAAGCGAACAGATAACTATATCCGCATGAAGGGAATCCGGATTGGCGCTGACTTAACCCGTCCGTTTCAGGACCTTTGGACCAAAGGGAATAGGTATGGTACTGAATTTTCAGCAGATATGGAACTTTGGCCTAATCTTTTCCCTGTTTTTGAGTCAGGCCTTGATTTTATGAAATTGAATACCGACTATGTAAATTATAAAAGCTCGGGAAGCTATTCCAGAATTGGAATCGACTACAACATCCTTCAGGCCGAAAACACAAACGACAAAAACATATTTTATTTAGGAATGCGCTACGGATTTTCACTGGCCAAACAGCAGGTTAATTCGTATAAAATCGATTCGTACTGGCAACCCGAAACTGGAAGCTTTGGAAACCAAAACTATGGTGCTCACTGGGCCGAATTTCTGATTGGGATGAAAGGTGAAATCATCAAAAACATTTATATGGGCTGGACTCTGAGAGGAAAAATCCTCGTTAGCAAAAAGGATCTGGGGATGCCACCCGTTTTTTTTGTTCCCGGATACGGGAAAGCCACGCATGGCTTCAATGCCGATTTCAGTTACTCGATCTTCTACAACCTTCCGTGGGACTTCAGAAAATCAATTGATCGGAAAAAAGCCGCGGTAAACGAAGCAAAAGCAAAAACGACTGAAAAGCAAAAGTCGGGAGGAACAAAACCTGCCAATAAAAAGTAACTAGAAACTGCATACAACAAAAAAGACCGGAATCCCGGTCTTTTTGATTTTATCTACAAACGTAGTCGCTCAATTATTTCTTTTCAGTTTTAGCTTCAGATTTCTTTTCTGAGCAGCATGCTTTTTTATCTGAGCAACAAGATTTCTTCTGAGAAGCAGTGCATTCTTTTTTCTGTTTGTCATCTTTTACAGTAGAAGCTGTAACTGTTGAAGCAGCCAATCCCATAGTGAAAGCAACTGCAAATACCATTGCTAATTTTTTCATAATCCGAAATTTTATTTGTTAACATTAAATTCTAAAGCCAAACTAAACTATTTTTAATAAATAACAAAATCCCTTAACAATTATTTAGAATAAATACAAATAATACTCCTGACAATTATGAAAATCCCAGTTTACAAACCGACTCAGGACTAATTAATTCTTTTAATTCCGCCTCAGAAACAAACCCTGAATTTATGATTTCCTGATAAACTGGTGTGCACTTTTTTCTTGCACTTTTAGCAATTGCACTCGCCTTTTCATAGCCAACTTTCGGAATAATAGCAGTTATAAGGGCGGTTGAGTTGAACACATTTCCGCGGCACCTTTCTTCGTTGGCTACAATTCCATTAACACAATGAACCCGCAACATTTCCAAGGCATTTGTGAGCAGCTCAACTTCTTCGAGCAATTTATCGGCAATAAGTGGCATAAACTGGTTTAGCTCGAGATTACCGGCAGCAGCAGCCTGGGCAATAACCGCATCGTTCCCGCAAACAACCATTGCAGCCTGGATTGCAACTTCAGGAATTACCGGGTTCACTTTTCCGGGCATTATCGAAGATCCAGCCTGTTTTTGCGGAAGGATGATCTCATTCATTCCGCCATCGGGTCCGCTCGACATAAGTCTCAGATCATTACTAACCTTGATGACGGAGATCGCACAAGCCTTTAATAATCCTGAAACTTCAACAAAAACATCAGCATTTTGCGTATTGTCAATCATGTTTTCTGCGCGAGCCAATCCGATTCCCGTTATTTCTCTTAACTGATCAACGACCCCGAAAATAAACTGGCGGGGAGCTCCCAGGCCTGAACCAATCGCAGTTCCGCCCAGATTGACTACCCGCAAGCGTTCTTCACACTTCGAGAGTCGCCAACGGTCGCGGTTAAAGGCTTCGGCATAAGCGCCCATCTCCCGGCCCAAAGTGGTTAAAACGGCATCTTGCAATTGCGTGCGCCCGATTTTTACCACATGCGCAAACTCTTTTTCTTTTGCCTGAAACGCCTCCTGAAGCGCCAGAACCGATTGCTCCAGTTTACGAATCAAACGAATTGTCGCAATTTTCAAGGCGGTCGGATAAGTATCGTTGGTTGATTGATGCAAATTCACATCATCGAGGGGAGAAACGAGCTCGTAATCACCTTTTTTCTGCCCCAAAATTTCGAGAGCCCGGTTGGCAATTACCTCATTTACATTCATATTGGTTGAAGTTCCGGCTCCTCCCTGCAGGGCATCCACAACAATGTGCTGGGTTAACTGACCGTCTGCCACTTCAAAACAAGCTTTCTCAATAGCCTCAGTTTTCTGATAATCCGGGAAATAGCCAAGGTTTCGGTTTACCTTGAAACAAGCCAATTTCACATCTCCATAAGCCTTAATTAATTCAGAGTGAACTAATCTTCCTGAAACCGGAAAATTTTCGAGAGCCCGAAGCGTGTGGATTCCCCATAAAACTTCAGCAGGAACAGAACGAGTACCTAAAAGATCAGATTCTGAGCGATATTTATCCATGATTGAAACGACGTTTATCTCAATCAAAGCTAGCAATTATTTACTTTTTTGTTTTGCTGATCAGGCGAATATCTTCCATTACCATCTGCTTGTCGACCGCCTTGCACATGTCGTAAACAGTTAAAAGAGCAATATTTACGCCAGTCAAAGCTTCCATTTCGACGCCCGTTTTACCCACACACAAAACCGTGCACTCCGCTTCCACTCCATGCTCCAGCAGTTCGCATTTCACATCAACTTTCCAAAGTTGAATCGAATGGCATAGTGGAATCAGATCTGCTGCTCTTTTTGCACCTTGAATCCCTGCGATTTGGGCCACAGTGAGCACATCCCCTTTTTTCATCTGGTTTTGCCGGATCAATTCGACTGTTTCTGATTGAAGCCTTATAAATCCCCGTGCAATAGCTTCACGCTCCTGATCTGGCTTTTGGCTTACATCAACCATTTTGGCTTTTCCTTTTCCGTCGATATGGGTAAGTTTTTTCATTTAGTTTTAATTGTTGCGGGTTGCGAGTTTAACTGAGTTATCTTTAAACTGAGACTGATTACTGAAGACTTTCTTCAACCACCAATATTATAGAATTCGCCTGACTTATTGTAGCTTCCTGATTGAGGTTTGTTTCCCAAAGCTAAATTCAATGCTTCCTGAAACCCAACTTTGCGGATATTGTAGGCTAAATCGCTGAACAAACATGGTTTAATATCGCCGTTGGCCAATAACCGAAGCCTGTTACATTTGCTACAATTTCCACCATCTCCACCTTCAACCACCGAAAACTCTCCATTTCGGAGATCCATTTGGTGAATAAAACGTAACGAAAGCTCCCGTTCTTTACAAAAGCGTTTAAGCTCAGTAATATCCTCTTCAGGCTGCCCCAATAGCACACAATTAATTTTGATCGGACTTAAACCCGCTTTCTGAGCAGCTTCGATACCTTTCAACACATCCAAAATAGTTCCTATTCTGGTAATTTCCCGAAAATTCTTTGGATTTGTAGTATCCAGACTGATATTTACCCGAGATAGGCCAGCCTCTTTTAAATCGCTCGCAAATTCTGGAAGCAGAACCCCATTTGTCGTCATAGCAATCTCTTCAATCCCCTCTATTCCGGCCAAGATACGCACCAGTTCAACAATTCCTTTCCGAACAAGAGGTTCGCCGCCTGTGAGCCGCACTTTGGTTATTCCGTTTTTTACTGCAATGGTTACAAATTCTGCTATTTCTTCGAAACTAAGAATATCCGAATGAGGCAACAAACTGATTCCATCCTCTGGCATACAATAAGTGCACCGAAGATTACAGCGGTCGGTTACCGAAATTCGCAGGTAATTAATATTGCGGTTATAGCGGTCGAACATTTACCCATTCTCCTTTTTTTATCTCCTGAACTCCGGGAGCAACACAAACGTATCCGAATGCCCGATTATAGGCATGAATGTGAGCTGAGCCGTTGTAATTAGCCATTCGCACCTCGTTGTTTTCAGTTAGTTCAACAGGCAGGCATTCTTCCCGGTCGCCTTTTTTTCTGGCGTAATCGTGGCTTAGCTTCAACTTTAGGAAGAAGTCCTTTTCAGCAAAATTCATCAAGTGGTGCAAAAAAGGCAACACAAAAATTTCAAACTGAATGAATGACGAAACAGGATTTCCCGGCAAACCAATGATGTATTTGTTGCCCCTGGAGGCAAAAGTTGTATGCTGCCCCGGTTTGATATTGATTTTATTGAAATGAATTGTAAAACCCAGATCCTCGATTACCGAAGGCACAAAATCGAAATCGCCAACCGAAACACCTCCTGAAAGAATGGTCACATCGTTTTCGTTCACCGATTTTTGAATGGCAAGCCGCATAAGGTCTTTAACATCCGAAACGTTTCCATAGTACGTGTAGACAAATCCATGTTTTTTAGCCTGCGCACAGAGCTGTGGCCCATTTGAATTCCTGATTTGCGAAATAGCTGGTTTGCCCGACGGCTCAATCAGTTCCGACCCTGTTGAAAGCACGCCAATGGTTGGAGAAACATATACCCACGGATTTGTGCAACCCACCGATGCAAGCACCGCAACATGCTGCGCACCAATCATGGTTCCGGCAGTGAGCACTTTGTCGCCCGTTTTTACATCTTCGCCTTGCAGGCAGATATTTGCCCTCGACTCACCTGTTACACATTTTATTTTGCCTGAAGGAAGTATTTCGGAATGCTCAACCATAAAAACGACATCGGCACCTTCGGGAACCATCGCACCCGTCATAATTTTCGAACATTGGCCTTCTTCTATTTTTTTAGTCGGAACCGATCCGGCCGGAATAACTTCCAACAAACTCAATTCCTTATGCAAATCGTCGCGCCGACACGCATATCCGTCCATTGCCGATTTGTTGAATGGAGGCATATCCACATCAGAAAAAACATCGCGGGCCAACACCCGCCCCAACGAATCAATCAAGTCAACTTGTTCAATATTATCTACTTCAGCATTCGAAAATGCAATTTTCAATGCTTGCTTAAGCGTAATCATGTTCTTCTACTTTCCAGTATCTGTTAAAGTATATATTTTCAGGCTCAATGCTAAACATGCTCCCGTTCGAGAATACGGTAATATCGGCCTTTTCCCTCATTTCAACAGAAAAAGGCTTGTCAATATCTTCAGTTCCCTGAATAAAAATAAAAAGTTCAGGCTGCAAAATGTTTCTCAGCCGGGCCGATTCGACCAAAAACGGCAATTCTGGATCCAGCAAAACCGAGGTCAGATTAAAAGCGTCTTTCAAGTGGTCGTCGTCAGTCTGTATATAATACGACTTTACCGCTCCTGCCTTCAGGTACCTCGACGTATCTTTGTTCGATTTCTTGTTGGTTTCCTCGAAAATTCGAAATTCAGAGGTCTCCAAAATCGGCATTAAACCTTCTGTTGGTTCGTGAAAATGAGGGCTGATTTTTATGGCACCAAATTTCCGTAATCGCTGATGTGCGATTACGTTACAGATATAAGTTGTTTTCCCAACATTTCGCCCCGACCCCGTGACAAGCAAAAGATCTTTAAATCTTACGTCCATTCCCCAATTCATAATCTAAACTTTTAAATTCTATAAATTTCTTTTTCGCTAGTCTGACAATAGAACCAAAACATATACAAATATAGAAATATTTAAATGTAACCAGCATTGTCGAACTTAATTCAAACTACTTTGAATTTTTCTTTGTTTAATAACAATTTAACTCTGTGTTTTATTTATAAACCGGCAGATAATCTATTTTTGTCGAAGATTTAGGTAAAAATGAAAAACAAAGTAAAATCGATATTAAGTCATTTATTGCTGATACTATTTATCAGCTACTATGGCAGCATTACTTTGTTTTGGCACTCGCATCATCTGGGAAATACAATAATTGTACACTCCCACCCCTTTAATAATGCGCAGCACTCACATACCACCGCGCAATATGATTTAATTAAAGTATTAACCGAGACTGCTGGTTTTATAGGCTTTGTAGGGTTATGGGTTGCTGGTTTACTGAATGCAAATCGGCTTCTATTTGTCTCCCCCTCAACTTCAAACGCTCTTTTATTCGATTCGGCTGTCTGGTATCGTCGTGGGCCACCCCAAACTTTTCGGGCGTAATTTTCATCCGAAAAACGTATTTCGTGAAAGACTTCGCTTTAAATTATTAGGTAAAATTTGCTCTGCGCTTACTTTTTCGCGGCAGCAATGCCATTTTAATCTTTCAATTAGGCAAAAGCTGGCATTAGATCCAATTTCTGATTCTGCCTAAGAAATGTCTTCCCAGATTGAAAATTAGACTGTTTATTCTCTGATTTACAGATCAGCAGGCTTTGATACAGTCTGCCCCTAATCTTTTGGGCAAACACTTTTTGCAAAACCTATAAATCAATATATTTTACACATGAAGTATTATTCTACTTTAATTGCCATAATTGCGACATTGTCTTTTGCATCGTGCAACCAAACCGGACAAACGTCGCAAGCCGACAAGGAAACCATTGTCCGCCGGGCTGACGAATCGGTTGAAATTCCGGATCAGTCGCCCGTGCTGCAAAAAATTAAACTGCAAGCAGTTGCACCGACCAACTATCATTCGCAATACGTTACCATCGGTACGGTAAAAGTGATAACCGGTGCAAAAGCCGAATTGTCGGCACCGTTCGAAGGGCGCATCACCAAATCGTTCGTAAAACTGGGGCAAATGGTTTCGGCTGGTTCGCCTGTTTTCGAGATTTATTCGCCCGACTATTTCGAAACGGTAAAAGCTTATGTGCAGGCTCGTCAGGAAAAACAACTGGCAACCAACAACTACAACCGCCAGAAAGACTTACTTGAACATTCGGTAGGTTCGAAAAAAGAAGCCGAAGAAGCGGAAGCAGCCCTCCAGATTGCCAGCCGTGAATATGAAAAAGCCGAAGCTTCATTGCTCATTTTCAATGTAAAACCCGACGAGATAAGCCTGGGAAAACCGTTGATTGTGCGCTCGCCTATTTCAGGAGAAATTGTGAAAAACAACCTCACTGTTGGTCAATACCTGAAAAGCGATGCCGAGCCACAGGCCGAAGTGGCTAACCTGAGCAAAGTGTGGGTGGTGGCCCAGGTGAAAGAGAAAAACATGGGACTGATTAATTCGATTGACTCGGTTCATGTGGTGGCCGATTGCCATCCCAACACGCAAATCAATGGGTTTGTGAGTTACGTGGGGAGCATTCTCGACGAGCAAACGCGCTCGGTTGAAGTGTATGTAGAATGCCGTAACGACGAGAAAATGCTGAAGCCGGGTATGTTTGCCAACGTGGCGTTCACGCACCAACTGCTTGGCGCCATTGTGATTCCGGCGAGCGCTGTTTTACAGGAAGAGGATCACGCCTATGTTTTTGTGCAAACCGGAAAAAACAAGTTCACGAAAAGAACTGTCACGGTTTCGACCGGCAACGACAAAGATTTGATTGTTAACAGCGGCCTGGCACCTAACGAAACTATCGTTAGCGAAGGAGCCATTTATTTACGCTAAGCAACATGGAAAAACTACTCCGACTTTTTATTCATCGTCGTTTGCTTATCGCGACCTGCTTTTTGCTGGTTTCAGCGTTCGGCGTTTATTCGTGGTTTCAGTTGCCCATTGACGCGTATCCCGATATTGCCGACGTAACCGTACAGGTTGCTACGCAGGTGCCGGGGCTGGCTGCCGAAGAAATTGAACAGCAAATAACCATCCCGCTCGAAAAAGAGCTGAACGGCTTGCCCGGATTGCAAACCATGCGCAGCAAAAACATGTTCGGCATTTCAACCATCATTTTGGTTTTTAAGGATGGAACCGACGACTATTTTGCGCGCCAGCGGGTTCAGGAACGCATTAACGAGGTGGAACTTCCGTTTGGAGCTGCTCCCAGCCTCAACCCGCTCACCTCGCCCACCGGCGAAGTTTGCCGCTACGTGATTGAAAGCGAGAATCACAGTCTGCGCGAAATAACCGACCTTCAGAAATGGGTAATCATTCCCCGCCTGAAACAGGTAACCGGTGTGGCCGACGTATCGAATTTCGGTGGAATAACTACCCAGTTCCAGATAGAAATTGATCCGAAAAAACTGGACAAATACAATATTTCGCTGGCCGATGTGATTGACCGAATTGGCAAAAACAACGCCAATGCAGGTGGCAGCATGATCGACCGCGGAAACCTTTCGTACGTGGTGCGCGGAATTGGTTTGGTGAAAGACCTCGACGATTTGGGCCGCATTGTGGTAAAAACTGCCAACGGATTGCCCATTTACCTGAACGATTTGGGCAC
>DAOPZV010000042.1:20185-22243 GCA_035353575.1 Prolixibacteraceae bacterium
CTGGTAGTTACCGTGCTCATTATTTTCCTCGGAAGTTGGCGCGGCGCGCTGATTGCAGCGGTTGCTATTCCGCTTTCGCTGCTCATCGCGTTTATTTTGATGCACATTACCAATATTCCGGCCAATCTGTTGTCGCTTGGAGCGATCGACTTCGGGATTATTGTTGACGGCTCAATTGTGATGATGGAAACCATTTTGCGCAAACGCGAAGAAAACCCTGACGAACCACTGCACGCCGAGAACATTGTGAAACGCGCTGCCGAAGTTGGAAAACCCATTTTCTTCTCGCTGCTCATTATCATCATGGCCTATCTGCCCTTGTTTACGTTTGAGCGCATCGAGAAAAAGATGTTCACCCCAATGGCTTTCACGGTTGGCTACGCCTTGCTGGGCGCTCTGGCCGTTGCGCTTTTGCTCGTACCGGGTTTGGCCTACTGGGTGTACCGAAAACCAAGAAAAGTTGCCAAGAATCCCTGGCTCGAAAAATTAAATCATTTCTACCGAAAACTGATTACCCGTTTGGTTGACCGCCCGAAAAAAGTTCTGGCGCCGCTTTTCACCATACTGAGTGCTACCATCGTTTTGTCGGTTATGGTTGGAAAAGATTTTCTCCCCACGCTCGACGAAGGTTCGCTGTGGATGCAGGTGCAACTTCCTCCCGGAATTAACCTCGACCAATCGAAAGCCATGGCCGACACGCTTCGGAAACATGTGATGAAATTTGATGAAGTGAGCTATGCCATGACACAGGTTGGCCGCGATGACGAAGGCGTTGACCCGTTTTCGACCGCGCATGTGGAATGTGCAGTTGGGCTTCGTCCATACAACGAGTGGCCGAAACGAAAAAGCAAGGCTCAGCTGGTTGACGAAATGGCTGCCGATCTGGCTAAACTACCGGGCTACGAAATTGGATTTTCTCAACCGATTATTGATATGGTGATGGACCAGATTGCCGGTTCGCACAGCGATCTGGCCATCAAAATTTACGGCGAAGACCAGCAGGAAGCCCGCCGGATTGCCGAAGATATAAAAGCAAAAGTGCAGAAAATACAGGGAGCCGAAGATGTGAGCATTGAGCAGGAACCGCCGCTTCCGCAGTTGCAGATTCACGCCAACCGCGCGAAAATTGCCGAGTACGGGCTAAACGTGTCAGATGTGGCCGAACTGATTGAAGTGGCCATTGGCGGGAAAGCAATTTCGCAGGTTTTCATCGGGAACAAAGTGTACGACATTATTTGCCGCTACAACGAGCAATTCCGCGATACTCCCGAAAAAATTGGCAACCTGATGCTTACTTCGGAAACCGGGGCGAAAATTCCGCTTTCGCAAATTGCCGAAATAAGCACAACCACAGGCCCTGGAATCATTACCCGCGAGGGAAATCACCGCTTTGTAACCGTGCGCGTAAACCTGCGCGACCGCGACATTTCGTCGTTCCTGCACGAGGCCAACCGCACCATCGAAAAAGATGTGATTTACGATCACCACGATTTTCATATTCTTTGGGGCGGACAATTCGATAATCAGCAGCGTGCTTATGCCCGTTTGGCGCTGATTGTACCGTTATCGCTGGCCCTCATGTTCATTTTGCTGTTTTGGAACTTCGGAAATTTCAGGCAAGCCTGGCTGCAGATTGGGATGTTGCCACTGGCCATTTTTGGCGGAATGCTGGCTTTGAATGTGTTTGGAATGACATTCAATGTATCGTCGGCAGTAGGTTTTATTGCCCTGTTTGGCGTATTTATCCAGAATGGCGTATTGATGATTTCACACATTAACCATTTGCGCGAAAAAGGCGAAAACCTGAAAACAGCAGTTATTGAAGGCGCACTGCACCGTTTCCGACCCATTTTGATGACCTCTTCTGTGGCCATTCTGGGGCTGATTCCGGCATCGCTTTCAACCAACATTGGTTCGGATGTGCAACGACCACTGGCCACTGTAATTGTTTACGGATTGGCATTTGGCACAGTAATTACACTATACGCGCTACCAACGTTGTACTACATGGTTGAAAAACGCTTCGAAAGCCGACAAAAAACTGAAGAAATTTAAAAT
>DAOPZV010000042.1:22343-24010 GCA_035353575.1 Prolixibacteraceae bacterium
TTTCTTTCAGGAGTGAGCAAAGGAAACCTGGGCTATGCGGCTGAACAGTTTAACGTGAACATTGCCGATGCCCAATTGAAAGCCGCCAAAGTTTTTCCTGATCCTGAACTCTCATTTTCGTATTCGAACAATCAGGACAAAACGCTATTTATGGGGCAGGGAATCGATGCCGGAATCAGCTACCCGATTAGCCTGGGGAACAAGCATGGAGCCAATATTTCGCTGGCCAAAAGTCAGAAGGAACTGGCACAAACCGCATTGGATGCTTATTTCCAGAATCTTCGGGCCGAAGCAACGCTTGGTTATTTCAATGCCATCAGGCAAAAAAAGCTACTCGACGTGCAGTCGGAAATTTATGACCGCATGAACAAGCTGGCACAAGCCGATAGCCTCCGTCTGAAAAATGGTTCGATTAATGCCACTGATGCGCGGCAAACCAAATTGGAAGCACGATCGCAGCAAAACCTGGTATTTCAGGCCGATGCCGACTTTCAAAATTCTTTGATATATCTGGCTCAACTTCAGGGGAAAAATTCTTCGGAAGTTGCAATTTCGCCTTCAGGAGATTTTCCGTTGCAAAAGCGCGATTTCGATCTGAATACGCTTATCCAATCGGCCATTGAGCGGCGGGCGGATCTTCAAGTGGCCATTCGAAACAAAGAAATCAGCGAGAAACAGCTTCGGCTGTTACGGGCGAATCGGGCTTTTGAATTTAGTCTGAGCGCGGGTTTATCTCACAGCACCGAGGTGAAAAACGAGATTGCTCCGGCACCTGCATTCAATTCGTACAGTGGCGGAATCAGTATTCCGTTGAAGCTATCTACCCTCAATAAAGGCGAAATTTTGGCTGCCCGGGAAGCCATTAAGCAAAGCGAAACCAGTCTGAAAGATATTCAGTTACAAATAACAACGGAAGTTTCGCAGGCGTGGGTGGCTTTTAAGGCTTCTGAAAAACAAATGCTGCATTACAAAAACGGTATGATTGACGAAGCCACACAAATTCTGGATGCCCGCACGTATGCCTACCAACGTGGCGAAACCGGAATCAGCGACCTGCTGAATGCCCAACGAACGTTCAACGAGGTGATGACCGAATATTACGATACACTTTACCAGTACGCCGAATCGCTGGTAAATCTGGAAAAGGCAGCAGGAATTTGGGATATTGAATAGGCTTTTACCCAACCCGCACAACTGCGCTCTTCCGTTATTGAAAATTGGTTATTGGTTATTCAATATTGGATATTTAAAGTCCCAATGTAGAATAACCAATATCCAATAATGAAAGGAAAAGGGTTACTCCAAAATCCGACCTTTAGGCACTTCGAACTTTACTTTTTGTAGAAATTCATTTGATGCAAATAATCCCAGCTTCGGTAAGGCAGAAAATGGCGCATGTCTTTCCCGGCTTTAATTGAATCGCGTATAAAAGTTGACGAGATTTCCATCAACGGGGCATGAGCTACCTGAACACGCGGGTACTTTTTTGCCATTTCTGGATCGAAGCCCGGCCGCGGATATACAATGATATCGTAGTTTGCAAGCAGCACATCAGCATTTTTCCAGCGATGAATGCCTTCGAGATTATCAGAACCCATCAGGATAAAAAACTGGTGGGTGGGGTATTTT
Organism: Prolixibacteraceae bacterium; assembly: GCA_035353575.1. Classification (GTDB taxonomy): domain Bacteria; phylum Bacteroidota; class Bacteroidia; order Bacteroidales; family Prolixibacteraceae; genus Aquipluma. The sequence continues at coordinate 23,973 of DAOPZV010000042.1, forward strand.
TCGCTCAGATAAGTCAATGTATCAATGGTGTACGACGG
>DAOPZV010000043.1:0-23600 GCA_035353575.1 Prolixibacteraceae bacterium
AAAATACACTGACATTGATGAGCGTGTTTCCTGAAAACGGAGGCACGCTTTTTTTATGAATGAAAAAAGCTCCTTCTCAGTTGATGAGAAGGAGCTTTGATTATCAGGATAGAATTTCTCAGGATTTCGGTTTGAAAATAATATCAACAACGTCGGCTTTCGAGATGAATGCTTTGACGAATTTCTGAATGTCTGCTGCCGTCATCTTATTCAGGATGTTTTCGTAGTTATCGGCTGTTGCCGGGTTTACTGAATACATGTACCAGCTGTTCAGCGCTTGCATCCAGTAGTTGTTGTGCAGTTTTGCCTGTTCACGGTTTTTCAGGAGATTTTTTACAGCTTTGTCCAAATCTTCTGCAGTTGGGCCGTTCTTTTCAATCTTTTCAATTTCCTGATAAAGGATTGCTTTCAGCTTTTGAGCTTTATCCGGATCGGTGTCGAACATCAGGTTCAGACTTTTTTCCGCTTTTGGAAATTTTACCGAATTGGTTGATACGCGCACGCCATACGTTCCTCCTTCTTTTTCGCGAATTTCTTCGGTGTAACGTAAGTTTAGTATATCGCGGAATACCGACAGCAAAAGGTTTTGCTCGGGTGTATATTCCATTTTTGCGTCGAAGTTGACGTTTACCGTTGCCTTTTTCACTTCCAGCGGTATTTCAATTTCGCGCGTTAGTTTTCCTTTCGGCCCTTCAACCTTACGGTCGATCCATGTTTCTTTGCGCGGTAAATTGGTCAACGAGCCAATGTATTTTTCGGCCATTGCTTTGGCGGTTTCCTCCTCAATGTTTCCAACGATGAAGAAGGTGAAGTCGCCAACGTCAGCAAAGCGATCTTTGTAAATTTGTTGCATTTGCTCGAGCGATATTTCATTAAATAACTCAGGAGTAATAAGCTTGGTCCGTGGATTTTTACAAGTCATAATCAATTGCAATGAGTCACTCATTATTTTCTGCGGATTATTGGCCATATTTGCTATGTAAGCTTTGAAACGTCCTTCCAGAGCCTGGTAGGCCTCTTTGTCGAATCGCGGATTTTCAAATTGCAGATAAAGCAATTGCATCATTGTCTCGAAATCTTTTGGAGTACTTGAGCCAACGAACGATTCGTTTAAGTCGCCCAATGCAATATTTACACTCGCCTTTTTCCCCGTCAGTGCTTTCTTTAAGGCAGTCGCGTCGTAGTCGCCAACACCAAATGAACCGATGAATTGGCCCAACATCATGGCAGAAGCAACTTTGTCGTTTTCGAGTTTTGAACTTCCGCCATTACTAAAAGCCTGAAGTGAAACCTGGTCTTTTTCATAATCAGCTTTGCGGAAAACAACTTTTGCTTCGTTACCTAAAGTCCATTCAACAGCCCCGAATTCAGGAAGCTGTTTGATCGATTTCACTTTCGAACCTTTTAATTCCTGCTTGATCAGGTTTGAAGAAACGACTTGATCGACATAAGGCTCAATTTTGCTGTTTTCTATTTCAGAAATAATCGATAAAGCTTGTTCTTTTGAAAGGTGTTTGGCCTCAGGTTTCTCAGGACCACGAACAACAATTACGCGGTTTTCGGGGGTGAACCAGGTTTTGGCTTTTGCCGAAACTTCTTCAACTGTAATGGTTGGCAGAATCTTTTGTGCAAATTCCCAGTCAAAGTCAATCGAAGTCAATGGTTCGCTATCGATGTAATTGTTTTTGAAGTCCATGGCGTATTCGTCGTTCGAAATCTTGTCGCGTTGTTTGTAGCGATTTTCCATCGAAGTGAGGTAGTTCGATTTAGTACGTTCCAGTTCGCCGGGGGTAAATCCGTTTTGGTAAATGCGTTGGGCTTCGGTATAAATTGCTTTAAAAGCCACATCGTCCTGATCGGGTTTCGCGGTTGCCGAAACAACAAAAGCATTGTATCCCTGAATAAATCCGCCGTAACTAATTCCGCCTGACACAAAAGGTGGAGTTCCTTTTTGAAGTAATTCGTTGATGCGGTCGCGCGTCATCATACCAAACAATTGTTGAATGGTCTGCTCGCGCAGATAATTCATATTTTTTCCTGAATTTGGAGTGGCATTGTGCTTGATGTAAAGTGCAACTGAATAGCTATCAGCTTCTTTGTCGGTAGCGAGCACGTAAAGAGGTTCTTTATTTTCGGGAACCGCATAAAATTCGCGTTTCGATGGATTTTGAACCGGCTCGATTTTCGAGAACATTTCTTTCACTTTTTGCTCAACAGCATCGGCATCAACATCGCCAATAATGGCAATTGCCTGAAGATCGGTGCGGTACCACTGGTGATAAAAATCGCGCAGGGTTTGGTATTTGAAATTTTTAATTACATCCAGATCGCCAATTACATCACGCACTGCATATTTCGAGTCTTTAAATAAAACCGGGAACATTTGGCGTTGCATACGGAAAGCAGCAGTGCGGCGGGTACGCCATTCTTCGGTAATTACACCACGTTCAGCGTCAATTTCTTCGTCGGTAAGTAAAAGGTAGTGCGACCAGTCGTTCAGCACGAGCAAGCAAGTATCAACCAATCCGGCATGTTTCACCGGAATATCGCTAAGGTTGTACACTGTTTCGCCAAAGCTGGTGTAGGCATTCACATTGCGGCCAAATTGAACTCCATGCTTTTCGAGCGTATTGATAATTCCTTTTCCGGGGAAATGCTGCGTCCCGTTGAAAGCCATGTGTTCCAGAAAATGGGCGAGACCATTCTGATTGTCGTTTTCGAGCAAAGCACCAACATTTTGAATGATGTAAAAACTTGCCCGCTCTTTGGGCTCTTCGTTGTGTTGAATGTAGTAAGTCATTCCGTTGGCAAGTTTGCCGGTGCGAACGCTCGGTGAAGTTGGTGCAGGTTTGCTTAGGTCGATCTGACAAAAAGCGACCAATGACAACTGCATGAAAATCACCAGGGAAATAATACGAAATTTGTTCATAGGGTGAAGATTATGAATTGATAATTTGATTTTATCCTGAATTAAGACCGACCAATATTGTTGGATTAGTAATTCTGTTAATACAGAAATTACACGACAACCATCTTTAATCTTAATTCTGTTTATAAATTTACAAAAATATTTGATATGTAAATCTATGAATTAATGCCCAAAAAAGTTTTTGCTTAAAAAGACAGAACCTTGATCTAATTGCAGTCGAGGTTTGGTGAAAAGGAAAATTTGTCTTTGTCACGCAACCTTTTGCGAATTGAAAGCATCCTTAATTGGAGAAGCTTTTAAGGTTTATCTTTCAGGTTTGATTTAAATTGTAAACTTTAAAAATTGTAACTGAGTGCACTTAAAATCAGTACATAAATCGGATTGAGCACTCAGGTTAAAATAAGTTTTTGGAAGATTTTAGAGCGTTAATATCAGATTGTATTGCCGGAAGCAGGAAGGCGCAGGCGAAGCTGTATCACCAGTTTGCCCCAAAAATGTTTGGGGTGTGCCTCAGGTATGCCAAAGACTCTACCGAAGCAGAAGATAATCTACAGGAAGGGTTTATCAGGGTTTTTACCAATCTGAAATCGTTCAGGCACGATGGTTCTTTGGAAGGCTGGATTCGGCGAATTATGGTTAACGTTTCGCTCGAAAAGATCAGGAAGCAATATTTGCTGTATCCGGTTGAAGATGTTTCCGTTTTTGACGCTGTAAATGTTTCTGACGATGTTATTTCGAAAATGTCGGCGGACGAATTGTTGAAAATAATCAGGGAACTACCGCCCCGGTACCAGCTGGTTTTCAATTTATATGTTTTTGAAGGAATGTCGCATCAGGAAATAGCGAAAGAAATGGCAATTAACGAAGGAACCTCAAAATCGAATCTGGCGCGCGCCAGAGAGATACTGAAGAAGAAAGTGCAAGAGAATTTTGGTGTAGTTAAAGCCAAAAACAATTTTACGGCATGATGAAGGAAAAGAATTTGGACGATTTGTTTAGGGAAAAGCTCCGGAATTACGAGCAGGAGCCACCTGCATATTTGCTTGAAAATATTCTCAACGGTTTGGCGCAAAACCGTCGGAAAAAGAGAATGATTTGGTGGAAAGTCGCCGGTGTTGCAGCTGCTTTATTGCTGGCTTTTGTTGCCGGGTGGCAGTTTAATACTAATGAAAAGGATCAGACAGCGGGGAATGCATTTGTAAAACATAATATTGAACAGAAAGCCAATGAGCAAACGGTGGTAGCTTCAGCAGCAAAATCAAATGAAACAACAATATTAGCTCAGGACAACAACCTGTCACAAGAAAAAGAGCAAAAATCTGATTCCGGACCTAAGGCCTGGTCAAAGAACAATGCGACGTCAATTATGGCTGAACCCAAGCTTGAAGAATTGGCAACAGAACCGGTAAACGAGGAAATTTCATCTTTAAAACCACGGGCTGGTCTGTTGGCGAGCAAAGAAGATAACATTTCACTTCGCGAAAAGAAGAAGAATGCCCGGATGCATAATTCTGTGGAGAAATCTATAGATCAGCAAATTATGGAGTTAAATCAGCAAATGATTACTGCGGAGAAAATAAATAAGCAAAAAGCCAGATGGTTGGTAGGTGCACAGGTTTCTCCGGAATATAACGGAGCCCAAAGTTCGCATTCGCAGGCTTATGCTAGCAATATGCTCAAAACTCAGGCAACAAAACTTGATTTGGCTGGCGGTGTATCGGTTGAATACAAAAAAGGAAAGCGCTGGAGTGTGCAAAGTGGCGTTTATTACTCCGGAATTGGCCAGACTTCAGGAAATAGTTCCCGGAATTTGAGTTATGCAAATGATGGTGCAAATTATTTAAACAATACTATTGTAAAAGTAGATGCATCGAAAAATTCGTACACCATAAATAGTAATGCCGGCGAGGTTGAATTAAACTCAATTCCGGCAGGCATGGTTTTGGGCGCTTCGCTCGACGATAAAAATTATCTTGCATCAGCAGTAGTTGTATCGCAAAATACGTTTATTCAAGACTTTGATTATCTCGAAATACCTTTATACTTAAGATACAACCTTATCGAGAGTCGCTTTGGAATTTCTATGCTCGGGGGCGTTAGTTCAAATATTTTAGTTGGGAACAAACTATATGTTGATGGCGATTTGGGACGATCACTTGTTGGAAAAACCAAAGATTTGGAAACATTTAACTACAGCGGAACATTTGGTTTGGCTTTTAAATACGGGCTTACCAACAAGCTTTCGCTAAGCGTTGAACCTCGTTTTAAGTATTTTCTTAACTCGTTGAGCAGTAATGCTAATGTAACATATAAACCGTACACTTTTGGCGTTTTTACCGGGTTGACTTACGAGTTTTAGGTCAATCAATTATACTTTCCCAAATAATTGCACGAAACCACGCAACCATTTTTACGCGGTGCACATCTTTATTTTGAAGAAAAATCAAAACCTTAACTATGAATAAAGCCATTGTTTTGCTACTGGCTGTGGTGTTTGCGCTTCCGGCCCTTGCTCAGAAATCGAAAAAAGATTTGGTTTACCTCAAATCCGGAGGAATAATTAGAGGACAAATTGTAACCTACGATCTTAATGCTGTCAAGATCGTTTCCGACGGAAACCAGTGGGTTTTTAAAGCAACTGAAATAGATAGTGTTTCGCGTTACTCTAAAAGTGCCGGCGAGCTTATTGCATCACCCAGATTTTATTTTGATGCAGTTGGCGGCGTTTTGGTCGGAAATTCTGGAAACAGCCAGAAAGCGCCATTTTCGTATGCCAATTCGTTCAATTACAGGTTGATGGATAAACTTTATGCCGGAGTTGGACTTGGAGTCGATTTTCTGGACGAAACTTACATGCCAGCATTTGCGCAAATTCAGTATAAATTCAGGAACACGAAATTTACACCGTTCGTTAATCTCCAGGCCGGATACGAAATCCCGCTGGAAAAGAAGAGCCGAAAGAATTTCAATAATTATTACACTACTTCGGATTACTACTATTACAATCCGGGGTATCAATACAACGAAAAACTCGATAACGAGGGAGGATTTATGATTAATCCATCGCTGGGATTTATGCGCACGACGTCTGATAATTTTGGTTGGTTCTTTGCTTTCGGATACCATTACCACCAACTTAATTATTCAGGAAAAAACGAGTATAAACTCGAAACAAACTATTCGCGTTTATCGCTTAAAATCGGTTTCATCTTTAATTAGTCCAATGCCATGAGACAAGTCAAATATATATTTTCGACCCTTGTGCTTTTGTCTGCTTTCATTTCAAGCTGCACCGACAAGGTGTTTGAAACATTTACAGCCAATGCACCCGTTTACCTAAGTTATACCGATTTGCGTGCCGCGGTTAAAATGACTTCTGCCCGCGAACTGAATAACCCGGGAAAAATCTACTTCAAAGACAATTACATTTTCATCAACGAGAAAATGGCAGGCGTTCATGTTTACGATGTGAGCGACCCGAAAAATCCGCAGAACAAAGGGTTTATCGAGATTCCGGGCAATGTTGATATTGCCATTAAAGACAACATTTTATATGCCGACAGCTATGTCGATTTGGTAGCCATTGATGTTTCGAGCTTTTCGGCGATCAAGGAAGTGGGCCGTGTTGAAAAGGTTTTCCCATACACATTGCCAACTTACGATACAAAATACCCTTTAGCCAGAATCGACGAGTCGAAAGGTGTGGTGACGAATTGGGAAGTGAAAAGTGTTCGTCAGGAGCTTGAAGAACGGTATTACCCGATTTACTATGCCTACGATTACGCAAAGGGGGGTGCTTATTTGACTAATTCAGGAGGAATAAGTGGCGCAACCGGAACAACCTACGGAGTTGGCGGAAGTATGGCCCGATTTGGCCTGTATAAAGATTATTTGTATGTGGTAAATCAGTACAATCTGGTTTCGTTTAAGCTTAATTCGACGTCAAAAGTCACACAACTGAATACGCGATCGGTGGGCTGGAATGTGGAAACCATTTTTATTAATGATAACCATATTTTTCTGGGAACCCAGAATGGGATGATTGTTTTGTCGCTCGATTCTCCTGAAAATCCTGTTCAGGTTGGTAGTTTCACACACATGACTTCGTGCGATCCGGTTGTTATTAAAGGCGATTTGGCTTTTGTTACCCTGAAAGGAGGCACGACCTGCCGCGGCGGAACATTGAACGAGCTTGACGTAGTACAAATGAGTAACAATTATTCGAAATTTACGTTATTGAAAACGTATGCCATGAAAGCTCCGCAAGGACTTGGAATTGATGATGACGTTCTTTTTTTATGTGATGGTGATGCCGGGTTAAAGGTATTTAACATCGCTGATCCGCTGGCAATGACATCGGTTGCTTCATTTCCATCCATAAATGCTTATGATGTAATACCGATGAATAATTACCTGTTCATGGTAGGGGAAAACGGTTTTTATCTGTATGACTATTCGAATATCCAGAATATTAAGCAGATTGGAACGATCCCCGTCAGAAAGTTTTATGCTGACTGATTGGAAAACATTCGGAATATCGAACAAATTGGCACGATTACTGTAGTAAAAGAAAATAGTCCGCATTACCTTATAAGGACACTGTGAACTCTGTGGTAGCCTCTGATAGTAAAAGCCGGGAAAGCAAATCCCGGCTTTTAATTTTGCATTAAACCATGATGCTTTGTTGATTGAGGTAATTAAATCTGCTACCTTTGCAAATTGTCTAATTTTGAAAGAAAGATCATGTTGTTTAGTATATCATTCCGGTTATCCCGACTATTTAAATTGTTTTCGGTTATTTTGTTATTACCACTGGCTGCCTGTTCTCAAACAAAACATCATATTCCCGATTCACTTGGTACACATTTGTTTACGCCTATTGAAATTCCGAATAAACTCAAATTTGCCGGAGAAGAAGTTCCGATGGAATATTTTGATGTTCGCGAAAGCCTTGATCGCGAATTGCTTTCAACCGTTTATTTTCATTCACAAACCATAAGGTACCTGAAAAATATGCCTCGCTATTTTTCAATGATTGAGCCTATTCTAAAAGCCAATGGAGTGCCCGAAGATTTTAAATATCTGTGTGTGGCGGAAAGCGGATTTGATATTCGTGCGTTGTCGCCGGCAAAAGCTGCTGGTTTTTGGCAATTACTCGAATCGGTTGCCAAAGAAAATGGGCTCGAGGTTAACAATGAAGTGGATGAACGTTATCATATTGAGAAAGCGACGGAAGTTGCGTGCCGGATTTTTAATGCTGCCTACCAGAAATATGGTAGTTGGGCATTGGTTGCTGCGGCGTACAATGGCGGAAGAGCTGGGCTTGATCAGAAAATTGCCCAGCAGAAAGTTAAAAGTTATTATGACATGCAGTTTGTAGAAGAAACTTCGCGATATGTTTTTCGCATACTTGCACTGAAACTTGTGATGGAAGATCCCGAAAAATATGGGTTTAAGGTTGATAAGAAAGACCTTTATCCAGTTATTGAAACGAAAAATGTTGAGGTAAAGGGGGCTATAGCCGATCTTCCAGGTTGGGCTATAAATAAAGGGATTAATTTTAAAATCTTGAAGATGTTTAATCCATGGCTTCGCGACGTTACGTTGAAAAACCCGGGAAAGAAAACATACATTTTGAAGGTTCCGGAGAAAGGCTACCGTACAAAACAATAGTAAAACGATTAGAATGCAGGAAACAGAAAAAACGATAGCAACCGACAACATTATTGAAGATGAAGAAAAGATTGTTGTTCATGGCGCTCGTGTTCACAATTTGCAGAATGTAAGTGTCGAAATTCCCCGAAATAAACTCACTGTAATAACAGGTTTGAGCGGATCTGGAAAATCGTCGTTGGCATTCGATACCATTTATGCCGAAGGACAACGACGCTACATCGAAACATTCTCGGCCTATGCGCGCTCTTTCCTTGGAAATATGGAACGTCCTGATGTCGATTTAATTACGGGCTTAAGTCCGGTAATTGCCATCGAGCAAAAAACGACAAATAAGAATCCGCGATCAACAGTTGGAACAGTAACCGAAATTTATGATTTTCTAAGGTTGTTATATGCCCGCGCCGGAGAAGCTTTTTCGTACAATACCGGCGAAAAGATGGTTAAATACACCGACGACCAGATTTTAGGCTTGATAAAAAGCTCATTTTCAGGAAAGAAAATCCTGATTTTGGCGCCGGTAGTAAAAGGCCGAAAAGGTCATTACCGCGAATTATTTGAGCAAATCCTGAAAAAAGGGTTTTTGAATGCGCGCATTGATGGCGTGGTTACCGAACTGAAAGCTGCCATGCGTGTCGATCGTTATAAAAATCACTTCATCGAAATTGTGATCGACCGCCTGGTTGTTGACGAAGCCAGCGACAAACGCCTGCGCGACTCGCTGCAAATCGCTATGCGCAACGGCCAGGGGATCGTGATGATTCTCGACCACGACACACAGGAAGCCAAATACTACAGCCGCCAGTTGATGTGCCCAACCACGGGTATTTCATACAACGAACCGGCGCCGCACAATTTCTCGTTCAACTCGCCGCAAGGGGCATGTCCCAAATGCAACGGACTTGGCGTAATTAGCGAAATCGATCTGGATAAAATTGTTCCGGATAACACAAAGAGCATTCAGAATGGCGGGATTGCACCGCTCGGAGCACATAAAAATACGTTGGTTTTCTGGCAGATAGAAGCATTGGGCGAAATGTATGGTTTTACCCTGAAAACCCCAATCAAAGATATTCCTGAAGATGCAATGAATGCCATTCTCTTCGGGACTAACGAGCGCATTCACCTGAAGAATTCGCCTCTTGGCGTTTCGATGAATTATATGATGACTTACGAAGGAATTATTAAATACATCGACGCTCAAAAAGACGATAATCCCTCGCAAAAAGCACAGAAATGGGCTAATCAGTTTGTTCGCGAAACTGCTTGTCCCGAATGCAACGGCCAGCGGCTTAAAAAAGAATCGCTTTATTTCCGGATTGATGGTAAAAACATTTCGGAACTTGCCCGGATGGATGTTTCGGAATTGAACGATTGGTTTCAAAATCTGGAAGAAAGGTTGAGTGACAAGCAGCGAAAAATTGCTGTGGAAATTGTTAAAGAAATTCGCGACAGAATTAAGTTTTTGCTCGATGTTGGCTTAAAATACCTTTCGCTCGACAGAACCTCCCGAACGCTATCCGGAGGCGAATCGCAGCGTATCAGGCTGGCAACACAAATTGGTTCGCAGTTGGTGAACGTACTTTATATTCTCGATGAACCCAGCATTGGGTTACATCATCGCGACAATCTGCGGCTGATTAATTCTTTGGAACAACTGCGTGATACAGGCAATTCGGTTATCGTGGTTGAACACGATAGGGATATGATGCTTAATGCTGATTATGTGATAGATATCGGGCCTCGGGCTGGAATTCACGGAGGACATGTTGTTGCCGCCGGTTCGCCCAATGAGGTGTTAAATGCCGGAACATTAACTTCGAAGTATCTTTCAGGAGAAGCGAAAATTGCGGTTCCGGAAAAAAGACGAAAAGGAAACGGAAAAGTGCTGTCGTTGAACGGCTGTACAGGCAACAACCTGAAAAATGTCTCGGTAGATTTCCCGTTGGGTAAAATGATTTGCATTACAGGTGTCTCGGGAAGCGGAAAATCGAGTTTAATCAATTCGACTTTGCAGCCGATTTTGAGCCAGCATTTTTATGGTTCGCTTCAGGATCCATTGCCCTATAAGGAAGTGGCTGGCATCGAGCACATTGATAAAGTAGTGCAGGTGGATCAATCACCGCTCGGACGAACGCCACGAAGTAATCCGGTTACCTACACGGGCGTGTTTTCTGATATCCGGAATTTGTTTGCGCAGTTGCCTGAGTCGAAACTTCGGGCGTATGGTCCCGGACGGTTCTCGTTCAATGTAAAGGGAGGCCGTTGCGAAGATTGTCAGGGTGGTGGATTAAAGCAAATTGAAATGAATTTTCTTCCCGACGTGTATGTACATTGCGATACCTGCAATGGGCGGCGCTATAATAGAGAAACACTTGAAGTTCGCTACAAAGGCAAATCAATTAGCGATGTGCTAGATATGACTATTAATCAAGGGGTTGAATTTTTTGAAAATATTCCGTCTATTGCGCACAAGTTGAAAACCATTCAGGATGTTGGGCTAGGATATATTACTCTGGGTCAATCGTCAACAACCTTATCGGGAGGCGAATCTCAGCGTGTGAAACTGGCTACCGAGCTGGCTAAAAAAGACACGGGCAAAACCATGTATATTTTGGATGAACCTACAACCGGGCTGCATTTCGAAGATATTCGTGTTTTGCTCGAAGTGCTGAATAAGCTGGTTGAACGCGGCAATACAGTGGTGGTTATCGAGCACAATATGGATGTGATAAAAGTTGCCGATCATATTATTGACATTGGCCCGGAAGGCGGAAAAGAGGGTGGGCGAGTGGTATGTTTCGGAACACCTGAGGAAATAATTAAAAATAAAGAATCGTTTACTGCAAAATACCTTAAGCTCGAATTAGGGGCATAAAACCAAAACTTGACGAATAAAACTAACCAAATGAGCACAATCGATATCTATTGCGTAAATACGGGCGAAAAAAGAAAATATCCACTCGGAGTTAGTCTCGCAGAGATTAAAGATGATTTCAAAGTTGAACTGGAAAACCCAATTCTGGGAGCTTTGGTCAATAACAAAGTGAAAGAGCTTTCGTTCGTCTTTGTCAAAAACAAGAAAGTTGAATTTATCGATTACTCTCATCCGGATGGGTTGAGACTGTATGTCAGATCGTTATTTTTTGTGTTGTATGCGGCCGTTCGCGAAGTTCTCCCGCAGGTGAAATTGAAAATGATGCATGGAATTTCACGCGGATATTATTGCGAATTGGCTGGTTTGGACCGCCCAATAACAGAATCGGACGTATTTGCAATAAAAGCTGAAATGCAGCAAATTATTCATAATGATATTCCATTCGAAAAGGTCGGTTTGCCGACTGAAGAAGCAGTAGAAATTTGTAAAAAAGAAAATCTGCGCTTCAAGGCAAAGTTGTTTGAGCAGCAGGGAACTATGTTTTCGTATGTTTATTTTATGGGAGAACTGGCCAATTATTTCTATGGGCATATGGTTCCATCTACCGGTTATTTAAAAGTTTTCGATTTGGTTTCGTATTACGACGGAATGTTGTTGCGAATACCTAGTCCACTCAACTTTAACGAACTTCAGGTGGTTGAAAAGAATGATAAACTTTTCGGAATCTTTCAGGAACATAAAGACTGGGCCGAGATTTTGAATGTCCAGAATGTTGCCAATCTGAACGAATACAATATAAATGGGCAAAGTGGCGATATTATAAAGATATCTGAAGCACTTCACGAAAAGAAAATTGCCGAAATTGCCAACATGATCTACGCGCGGCGCGACAAAGTGAAAATCGTGCTTATTGCAGGTCCATCGGCTTCCGGCAAAACAACATTCAGTAAACGACTGATGGTTCAGCTTGCAGTAAACGGGCTAAAGCCTACTACCATATCGCTTGACGATTACTTTGTTGATCGCGAGAAGACCCCACGGGACGAAAAAGGCGAATACGATTTTGAAGCTATTGAAGCCATTGATGTCGAGTATTTTAATCAACAGTTGATTCAGCTTTTTAGTGGCGAGGTTGTAGAATTACCCAAGTTCAACTTTACCATCGGACAGAAATTCCCTTCAGGAAAGAAGCTGCAACTTGGCCCTGGAAGCATCTTAATTGTCGAAGGAATTCACGGAATGAATCCTAATTTGGTGCCGCATATTGCGCCTGAAAATACATTTAAAATTTTCCTTTCAGCATTGACTCAAATTTCGCTTGACGATCAGAACCACATTTCAACTACCGATAATCGATTGATCAGGAGGATGATAAGAGATAGTAAGTATCGGAACTATTCGGCGCAGGAGACTATAAAAAGATGGCCAAGTGTGCGGGCTGGCGAAGATCGGAATATCTTTCCATACCAGGAAAACGCTGATGTAATGTTTAATTCGGCACTGATTTATGAGCTTGCCGTGCTTAAAAAATATGTGGAACCAGTTTTGAAAGCGGTAACCGAAAGTCAGCCTGAATTTAGTGAAAGCAACCGTTTGCTGAAGTTTTTCTCGTATTTCAAAACGATTGATGATAAAGAGATTCCACCAACTTCGTTAATTCGTGAGTTTCTGGGGGGAAGCAGTTTTACTTATTAGTCGCCTTTCGATTTTTTTTCGAGCCATTAAAAAAATCTCTGCTTATTTGGAAACAATTTAAATAAGTGCTATGTTTGTATAAAAGATAAAACAATCTTTTAATCTTTATAAGTATAGTATTATGTCATTTGTATTACAGAATTTACCATACGCGTTTGATGCTCTTGAACCATACATTGATGCTAAAACAATGGAAATCCACCACGACAAGCATCACGCGGCGTACACAACAAATTTAAATGCTGCATTGCAGGGAACTGCATCAGAAAGCAAAACAATAGAGGAAATTTTGGCAAATATATCGACTCTGCCAGTTGCTGTTAGAAATAACGGCGGGGGCTTTTTTAATCACAATCTTTACTGGGAGGTAATGGCTCCCGGAGGTGCAAAACTCCCGGAAGGTGACTTAAAAAAAGCAATGGATAACTCGTTTGGGTCGTTTCAAAATTTTAAAGAAGCATTTACCAAAGCAGCCCTTACCCGGTTTGGGTCCGGTTGGGCATGGCTTGTAAAGCAGGGTGATAGTTTGGTGATTTCGTCAACACCAAATCAGGATAGCCCGCTAATGGATTTGGCCGAAGTAAAAGGGACTCCGATTCTTGGGGTAGATGTGTGGGAACATGCGTATTACCTGAAGTATCAAAACCGGAGGCCTGATTATGTTGATGCCTTTTTCAACGTGGTTAATTGGGACGAAGTCGCCCGACGGTTTAAAGGTTAGTTGATTTTTGGTTTTTTTCCGCCCGGTACAGAGGTATCGGGCGGTTTTATTTTATGCTATTCAGAAGCATTCTAAATTAAGCTGGAATTGCAGATTTTACAAACCTTTTAGGTGCAAGTGGCGTTATCTTTCAGGAAAATCAAAAATCATTGTTTAACCTAAAAGATACACAAATGAGTTTCACATTACCTGCATTACCTTATGCAAAAGATGCACTGGAACCTTATATCAGTGCAAAAACCCTCGAATTCCATCATGGAAAACATCATCAGGCGTATGTAACTAATTTAAATAACCTGATTGTAGGCACAGAATACGAAAACGCCGATCTGGAAACCATTATAAAGAAATCAGAAGGCGGAATTTTCAATAATGGAGCACAGGTTTTTAACCACACTTTTTATTTCGAACAATTTTCGGCTACTCCGGTGACTGAGCCTTCAGGTGCATTGAAAGCTGCAATTGAAGCGACTTTCGGAACCCTCGACGCGTTCAAGGAGGCTTTTAATAAAGCAGCTGCCACTCAATTTGGTTCAGGATGGGCCTGGTTGGTAAAAGACGCTGCCGGTAAACTGAGCATTGTGCAGACTAGTAATGCCGGATGCCCGGTTCGCGATGGCCTAACTCCACTTTTAACCTGCGATGTTTGGGAACATGCATATTACTTGGACAAACAGAACTTACGCCCTGCATATATCGCCGATTTCTGGAAAGTTGTTGACTGGAAGGTTGTTGAAGCCCGATTTTAATTATTTTAGATTTTAATTTTAAAACTTAAGTATATGAGCGTTGAAAAAGTATTGGCGGTGATGTCTGCATCAGAAAAGCCGCTGACTGCTGGTAAGATTGCTGAATTAGCTGGCATTGACAAGAAAGAAGTTGAAAAAGCAATGAACGTTTTGAAGAAAGAAGGAAAAATTGTTTCTCCTGTTCGTTGTGCGTGGGAAATTAAAAAATAGTTTAAGCTACCCTGAAATGGCTAAAGCCATTGAGAAAAATTTCTTCTCAATGGCTTTTTTTATGACCTCATTTATTGTATTTGCCCAGATTACCCTTATTAATTGCGAAAAATCAACTTTTTTGGTTGTTTAAGGCTTTGAAAAATGAGAATATTTCTCTTTTTTTAATCTTTCTAATTGCAAGCCACCCCAGTCTGAAATAATCTTTTAACGACACATTTTTGGGGGAATATATGCAAACTGATTATTGGAAAGGAAGTTTGTTATTAAAAATAATCGGCTACTTTTTTATTATATTTTTTGGAACTGGCTACATTATTTATGTGTATCGAGCTGAAGCAACGCAGCAAAAAGATGCGGTATTGCAGTTTGCTCAAACCATTGAAATAAACTTGCCTCTTGGCGAATTGGAAAAGTTACCCGATAATCCCGATTCTCTTAAAAATTTAAATTTCCCGGTATTAAAAAGCGCCCTTCAAAATGTAATAAAAGTTACTTCTAAAGCCAGATTTGCCTACTTGTATGTTAAGAGAGGTGACAAACTTTATTTTTTAGTTGACTCGGAGCCTGAAAGTTCTCCGGATTATTCGCCTTCAGGACAAGAGTTTACTGAGGCTGCTCCGATTGACAAAAAGCCATTTGAAACTAAAAAAGCTCAATTAACTAAGCCGGTTACTGACCGATGGGGAACTTGGGTAAGTGCAGAGGTTCCCATTATTAAATCTCTGGACAGTAATGTGATCGCTGTTTTTGGAATGGATTACAGCGCTAATCAGTGGAAAAAGAGCCTATTGTTTCACGGCTTTCAGTCTGCGATTTTTGTTGTTTTTGTTTTTATCCTTGTTATTTTAATTGGATTTGGAGAAAAGAAAAACAAGCAATTAAAGGAGGAAATTAACCAACGAATTAAAACGGAAATGAATTTGGTCGAAAGTCAGATGACTCTGGCCAACCTCGTTTCGAATTTGCCAGGATTGGTGTACAGATGTGCTCTTGATCACGATTATACCATGGAGTTTATAAGCGATGCTTGTTTCAGGATTACCGGATATTCTCCCAGCGATTTCACTTCCGGGGGAAAAGTGAGTTTCAATGATTTAATTGTGTATGAATATAGGGAGCCAATTTGGGCAAAATGGCAAAAAGTTTTGGCAGAGGATTCGATTTTCGAAGAAGAATATCCAATATTAACTGCTTCAGGAGATTTAAAGTGGGTATGGGAACGGGGTAAGTGTGTTTACGATGAGAAGAATAAATTAATGTGCCTCGAAGGATATATTGAAGACATTAGTGATAGGAAAAAGGCGGAAAAAGAACTTCGTAAGCTTTCGCTGGCGATAGAGCAAAATCCTGTTTCTGTGGTAATTACAAATTTTAAGGGCGTGATTGAGTATGTTAATCCGCGGTTTACAGAAATGACAGGCTACGAATTAAAAGAGGTTTTGGGCGAAAATCCACGAATATTGAAATCAGGGAAAATGGAGCCCGGATTTTATACTGATATGTGGGAAACAATTACTTCCGGCAAAATTTGGCAGGGTGAGATCATCAACAAGAAAAAGAATGGAGACTTACTTTGGGTTTCCAAGTCAATTTCGCCTATTACAGATGAAGTAGGGCGAATTACCAACTTTGTGGCCATTGCCGAGAACATTTCTGAAAGAAAGAAAATAGAAACTGAGTTGATTCTGGCGAAGGAAAAAGCGGAAGAAAGCGACCGGTTGAAATCGGCATTTTTGGCGAACATCAGTCACGAGATTCGCACTCCAATGAATGGGATTATGGGCTTTGCTGAACTCCTTAAAGAGCCAAATCTTCCTGCGGACGTGTACATAGAATACCTCGATATTATTGAAAAAAGTGGTCAGCGGATGCTAAATATTATCAACGATTTGATTGATATTTCAAAAATAGAGGCAGGCCAGATGTCTTTCAGGATAAAGAAAACGAATGTGAACAAAATGCTTCACGATTTGCACTTATTTTTCATTCCTGAAATTGACTCAAAAGCTGTGCATTTCGATTTTCATTGCGATTTGGCAGAAGAAGATGCGATGATTCAGACCGATACAACTAAGCTGAATCAGATATTGACTAACCTGATAAAAAATGCGGTAAAGTTTACCGATGAAGGTTCTATAAATTTTGGTTATCGTAAGAAAGGAAAGATGCTGGAATTTTATGTGAAGGACACGGGGCTGGGTATTCCTGCCGATCAGAAAGAACTCATTTTTGAAAGGTTCAGGCAAAGTACAATTAATAACCTTACCCGGAAATTCGAGGGTGCCGGGCTGGGACTGGCCATTTCAAAAGCTTACGTCGAAATGCTTGGAGGAACGATATGGATTGAGACTGAGTTGGGAGCTGGTTCAACGTTTTATTTCGATTTGCCTTACACAACGAATGAATTTAGTTAGCCAGCATTTGTGCCAATCATTTCTATGCCCAGGAAGCAATAATTCTACTGCCCGTTTCTTCGTGATTAACAATTTTCAGGTGGGTATCAATTTCCTGTTGCATTTCTTCGACATGCGAAATGACACCCACAACCCGGTTTTCTTTTCGCAGAGATTTCAGTGTATCAAATACAACCGACAGCGAATCTTTGTCGAGCGAGCCAAAACCCTCGTCGAGGAAGAAAAAATTCTGGTTCGATTCAGTGATTTTCTGGATATTATCGGCTAAAGCCAACGCCAAACAAAGCGCTGCCTGAAAAGTTTGCCCGCCCGAAAGTGTTTTTACGCTTCGAACTTTTCCGCCGTTCAGGTAATCGCGTACCTGGAAATTGTTGTCGGCGGAAATTTCGAGGCTCAGCTTTTGACGGGTCAACTGGAAGAAGCGGTCGTTGGCGGCATTGCACAGGTTTTGCAGGTAAACCGACGAAATATAGTTCACAAATCCACTGGCGGTGAATAATTTTTTCAAGGTCTTGATGTTCTCGGCTCTCAGTTCAATTTGCTCCAGTTCTTTTCGCAGTTGAGCCTGCGTTTCAAGAGCTTTTTGCAAATCGCCTAACGATTTTTGAGTCACACCTAAATCGCGGTTTTTCTGGTCGAGAATCTGCCTCTCTTTTTCCAATTGTTCCTGAAGTTGAAGATGCGTTTCACGGTCGTATTTTCGTTCTCCTATTTCTTTTGTCAACAGTTCCAGTTGGTTCTGGGTGACTGAAATCTCCTGCCGAAAAGCAGTTGTTTTTTGTTTCTCTGCTTGAATATTCAGGTTCCAGCCAATGACTTGCTTTATCGTTTCGGCAGTTTCAAAATTGGAGGAAACTATCTCTTTTTCAAGTTTCTGATTCAACTCGCTCAAAAGCGTTTTTTCCTGATCGGCTTGAGTGTGGTTTGCAGAAAGGCTTCCAATCAAAACATCTTTGTTTTTTCGCAACTCCTGAAGTTGATTGCTCAAATGGCTGAATTGTTTCTCCAGATCAGAATATTTCTGAAGCAGGTTTTTCTTTTCAGTTTCGATTTCTGGCTTTGTTTTGCCCTGATATTCTGGCAAATCAACCAGGGTAATCTGAGCGGTTAGCGTCTCGGTTTCTGCTTTAAACGCGATGATCTCAGCATTAATTTTATCGATTTCGCGTTGATATTTTTCTTTGTTCAGAATCTCCTGATCGTATTTTCTGATGGCTTCTTCCCGCTGTTTTTCAAGCAAATCGATGCTTTTTTTCAACGATTCGGCTAATCGGAAAGCGTCGGTCACGGCTTCTGCAGTCCGGTATCTTTCCCCTTTAAACGTTTGCTCGTGTGCTGCTTTTTTTGTTTCTGTTTCTTTGCGTTTTTCCTGAATCCCGGTTAATTGTTTTTCATTCAGCGCAAGCAAATTGTTCAGTTCGGTAAGTCGCAGTCCCAGCTGATCGCACATCAGGATTTCTTTTTCCAGCACCTGTTTTGCGTTTTCAGCAACCTTTAATTTCTCTGCCACATCGGCGGCAACCATAATATTGGGGTGATGCAGTGCGCCGCAAACAGGGCAGGCTTCTCCATCCTGTAATTTAACTGCAAATTCTTCCAACTTAAGTTGCACCTTCAAATGTTGAATATGGTTCTCAATTTCAGCTTGTTGGGTCTTTGTTGCAGAATTTCTGTCTTTCAGAAACTGTATTCCTTCAGAATAATCCTGCTTGCCGGAAAAACCCTTGAAACAGGCATGTTGAAACAGTTGGGAAATACTTTTTTGTGAAAGGAGTATTTCAGCTTTCATTTTCTCTTCTTCAGCCCGATTTGCCTCGCTTTGCTGAGCCAGGTTAGCCTTTGCTTCATGCCAGCTTCGTGCATTGGCCAGCGCCAGCATATCGGGTTGTTTTTCCTTTTCTGTTTTCAGCTTCTCATCCAGCAATTCTTTTTCCTGTTTAAGATTTCCAATGGTTGCAACAGTTTTTTGAACGACATCTTCGCCCTTTTTCAGCCGTAATTGAGCGAGTTCACTCAATTGCCTGAGTTCGGTCAGGCGGACCAGTTTTTCAAGCTCTTCGGCCTTTTGGCGAAGGTTTTCCCGATTTTCGTATTCGGGTTTTATTTTTCCGAACAGATCTTCTGCAGCGGTTATTTGCTCTTCCAATCGTTTAAGGTTCAGGCTTTCTTCTCCGATTTTCTTTTCAAGCGATTGAATCTTTTGCGCCAATGTGTCGATATTGTCGAGAACTGGTTTAAAGTGAATGAGGCAATATTCAAAATCGGTAATTTTCTTTTCAAATTTTTCTATCTCAGGTAGTTGATCACTTAATCGGGAAAGTTTCTGACTGGTTTCCTGCCTTTTTGCAAACAGTTCACCTAAGTATTTCATTTCATTTCCAAGCTTTTGGCTTTCAGTTATCTTCAGGTTTAGCTCGCCGATTTCCTTTTTAAGTGCGTCTATTGTTTCCTGAAAAACAGGTACCTGTCCCTGATCTGCCGCACCCAACTGCTGTAATTGTCCGTCGAGGTTTTGCTTGTGTGCGTTGTTTTTGTTCTCGAGTGAAACAACTTTATAATAGAGTTCGAATTTCCCGAGGCCAAAAAGCTCCTTCATCATTTGGGTCCGGTCTTTGTTGCCCAACTGCAAAAATTCCTGAAACTGCCCCTGCGGAATAATGATCGTGCGCTTGAAGTTGTCGTAACTTAAGCCAATTGCTCTTTCCAGTTGCTCGGTTTCAATCGGATTCCAATTCCCTTTTGTAAGCTGATAAGCAGATCGTTCAAGTGCCTTTACTTCCTCAAATTTTTTGCTATTGCGTTTCCCTTTCACTACAGCGCGGTAGGCTGTTTGCTCTTTTCCAGTTTCAAACTCAAAATCGATAAGTAATTCTGTCGATTTCAGGTTCATCATATTGTAGTTCCTGCTTTCTCTTACGTTTAAACGATCAGTTTCGCCATAAATGGCAAAAGTTATGGCTTCCAGAATGCTTGATTTTCCGCTGCCAACAGCACCAAAAATACCGAAAAGATGCGCGGATGTTAGCGTGCTGAAGTCAATTGTTTGCTTCTCCTGGTACGAGTAAAGTCCTTGTATGGTAAGTGTTTTTGGTATCATTGTTTTATTCTTCGGCCAGTATTTCTTTAAATAGCTTTAGCAATTCATTGTTTGGTTCCTGTCCTTTTTCATGCCTGAAATAATCCGTGAAAAGCTCCTCCATATTTTTGCTTAAATCAATGTTTTGGCGACCGTTTCCGGTGAGATCTGCCGCATTTTTTACCTCCGGGATAATGGAGATAATCCCATTGTGTGTTGCACTTAATTGCTTGCGTTCCTGAGCGGTCAGGAAATTGTCGGTCACCAGCGTTAATTCCACCAGACTATCCTGATTTTCAGTCAGCCAGCTTATTGCTTCTTCCATACCGATGGCTTTCTTGCGCAAAAGCCTTTTACCGCTTCCCAGGGCAATCTGTTCTACTTCAGGTTTTTTGCCGGGTTCAACTTCTGCCAGCAACACAAATTTTTTCTGATCGGCTTCGGCAAAGCTGTACGAAAGTGGACTGCCGCTGTAATAAACCGGACAAGGTACAGAATCGACCTGATGCATCCGGTGTAAATGACCTACCGCAGTATATTGAATCTGATTAGGAATGTTTTCTGTGTAAACAGCTTGAGCGCCGCCAACGTGCGAAATAGGCTTTTCGTCGGATGGTTCTTCTGGTAACTCACTTCCTTTTTTTACTACAAAAAGATGGGTAATCAACACATTTATTCCCTTGTCGTCGCAGTATTTGTCCGCTAGTTCCTGCCATTTCTGCTGAAGAACCGCGCGCAATTCCTCCTCCTGATTATCATGCCCGAGACAGGTTTTCAGGCGAAGCTCGTTGGCATAAGGTGTTGCCAGAATTCTAAGCGGAATAGGGCAGGAGGGTAACTGAATCTCCAGAAAGCCTTCTGTACTTTGTGTAACTTTTAGACCCGATTCCAGCTCAAAAGGTTGAACAACCGAATTGGGATAACCAGCGAAAATAATTCCACATTCGCGGGCCAGCGGATCGGGAGCTTCAATGCGGTCGGGCGAATCGTGGTTTCCGGCAATTGCAATTACCGGCCGGTTTCCGTTTTTAGACAAGCGCTTCAGGGTTTTGTAAAACAGATCGACTGCTTCGGTTGGCGGGTTGAATGTATCGAATAAATCGCCTGCAACCAACACTGCGTCAGCGTTCTCACGGTCGGCTATTTCGCATATTTCAGCCATCACAGCCTGCTGCTCTTCCATGCGCGAAAAATCTTCGAGCCGTTTGCCTAAGTGCCAATCGGAAGTGTGGAGGAGTTTCATCGTGAGTGCTAATTTTTTCTATTCTTTATCAAAAAGGTTTCACACATCTAAAATAGCGCAATTAAGTTTAGTTTCAGAAAATACTGAAACAAAAAAGCCGCCCTCCCGAAGGAGAAACGGCTAAATTAAAACCTATGCGAAAGGTCTATTTCATTGGTATAAATTCTTTTGGAATATTTTGCAATTTGCTATCAATGTCATTTTCTCAATATCAAATCAACCTCATGGAATAGCCTTTTATCACTTACACTTGTATCGACCAAGGTGAGAGGGTTATTTCTTCCAGAGCTTTTCCATCTCTTCCAATGTTTTTCCTTTTGTTTCGGGAACAAATTTCCACATGAAAAGTGCCGATAAGATACCCATAATTCCGTAAATCCAATACGAAAATCCATGATTAAATTTCTCGGTCAGCCAAACATTGTCATTCATCATTGGGAAAGTAAGCGAAACCACCCAGTTGGCAATCCATTGAGCTGCAACAGCAATCGACAGCGCAGCGCGGATTGAGTTCGGGAAGATTTCGGCCAGCAATACCCAGCAAACGGGACCCCAGCTCATGGCAAAAGCTGCAGTGTAAAGCAACATGAAGGCCAAAGCTGCGTAGCCTTGTCCGGTAGTGAGCGCTCCACCTGCCTGTCCCAGAAAGAAGGTAAAACCAAGCAATACCATACTAATAGCCATCCCCAGCGATCCAATAATCATCAAAGGCTTGCGGCCATATTTATCAACGGTGAGAATAGCAACAACGGTAAATGTGAGGTTTACAATACCAACAATAATTGTTTGCAGCAACGAGCTGTCGGTTGAAGCACCCATGTTGCGGAAGATATTTCCGGCGTAATAAAGTACCACATTAATCCCCACAAACTGCTGAAATACCGAAAGCATAATGCCTACGAAAATCACCAGAAATCCGTACGACATCCACGGAGCATTGGCTTCGTGTAACGTACCTTTAATTTCTTCAAGAATAACTTTAGCCTGATTTTCGCCAGCAATTTTATTCAAAACTTTCAGCGCTTTATCTTCCTGACCTTTCAACACTAGGTAACGAGGAGTTTCAGGAATGAAAAACAGCAAAACGATGAAAATACCGGCAGGAATAGCTCCTGAGAAGAACATCCAGCGCCAGCCATCGGTAATAAGCCATTGTTCGTCGCCCTGTTTTGCAATGAAGTAGTTTACGAAGTAAATAACCAACATACCGAAAATGATTGCAAACTGGTTGAACGAAACCAACTTGCCGCGAGTGTTTGCAGGTGCAATTTCGGCAATGTACATCGGCGAAATCATGGAGGCCAACCCTACGCCAATACCGCCTATAATGCGGTAAATAACAAATGAGTAGGCTGGTAAAACACCAAAGAAATTCAATCCTTCAGGATTCCATGCTCCAATGGCTGAAATGAAAAAGGCGATGGCAGCAATAAACAGCCCGTTTTTCCGGCCTAATGCCCTCGAAACAAAACCTGCAATAGAACCGCCAATAACGCAGCCAATCAGCGCACTGGCAATTACAAAACCTTTGACGGTGTCAGAAGTATCTTTCAGTGCAGCAGGATCGTTTGGAATTGCGCTCGAAATAAAACTGATGATCCAGATGGTGAGCAAAGTCAAAATAATTCCGCCTGAAATCAGGCCTTTTTTCTTGCCAAGCAATTTTACAATCTGGCCTGAAATGATACCGAAAACCAGGTACAGCACCAAGGCCATCATGATTTTGTATTGCGAAATCATTTGCACGGCATAGCTGTAGTTAGCCGCATCGGTGATTTTTGCAATGTAGAATTCAACCAATGATTTTTCAGCACCGTTTACAACTGCGGTGTCGTATCCGAATAACAGGCCGCCCAGGGTTGCAACCAGCGTAAGAAGCACAATGTACATGGGATTGCCTTTTTGGTATGCACTGGAGTTGGATTTTGATGACGTATCGATGTATGCCATAAGTGTGGTTGTTAGTTATTTTGAAAAACAAAATAAACCGGAAAGAGGAAATTCTCCTC